>JANLHE010000312.1 GCA_024653875.1 Acidobacteriota bacterium | reverse complement strand
GCGGCCGTCGGGGCCCTGGGGCACGCCGAGGTAGCCGTCGCGCGGCGAGACGGATCGAATGATCACGCTGCGGTCGTCAACGGGCAGCATGGCGAGGTTGGCGTAGAAGTCGCGCCAGACGCCGTTGCGGAACAGGTACTGCTCCACGTTGGATGTGTAGAACGCGCCGATCACGGCGCCCCGCGCCTTCACGTACTGCCCCACCTGGCGCAGCGCCCTGCCGCCGGCGAAGTCGCCCACCACGGGCACGATCAGGTTCCGCTCCTGCATCGCCTTCAACGCCTGAAAGTGCGCCTCGGTCGCCAGGTAGCTGCGCTGCGTGCCGGTGCCGTCGTGCTGGCGCATGAGGTCGGCGTACGAGGGGAACCCTCCGCGCCCGCGCCGCCCGCCGAATCCGGTCCGCCCGCTCGCGAGGCTCGATGAATACGTGATGGACGGTCCGAACGTCACGAACTGGTCGTGGATGTCTTCGATCCCGAACCGATCCTCCTCCGTGAGTGGAAACCCGCGCGTCACCGTCAGATGCTCGAGTATCTCGGCCAGCACGTGGGCCTGCCCCTCAAGATCGGAGGGCACGCGCGCGAACGCCGCGAAGATCTCGTCCACGGTGGACGCCGCCGACAAGCCGGCCGGCCTCGGCCGCGCGAACAGCCGGCTCACGAACTCCGCGCGGTCCGCGGACAGTTCGATGAGCGCCTTGTACATCAACTGCGTCTGGAGGTTCCCCCGCCGGATATCCACGATGAACGCCAGCTGCGGCTTGAGCGCCAGCAGGTAGGTGAAATTCTGATCCGGCGCCACGCCCAGGTACACACGCCCGGGTTGGGCCAGCGGCTCGAGCGACGGCGCCACGTATTGGTAGGTGTGTTCGTTGGACACGAGATTGTCCGACTGGAAGTACCCGCCCGGCTCGGAGAATGATTCCACCAGCCCCCAGAATTCGCCGTTCGCCAGGTGGTCGGGCAGCGGCCCGGCATCGACGCGCAGCAGGGACGTGCCGGCCAGCGCGGCCAGCCCCAGCGCGACGGCCAGGACACCCACCGACAGGCTGCGGCGCCAGGTCATGATCATTCCCGCGAATGCGCGAGCACGTCGTAATACGCCTTCCACGTCCCGTACTGAAACAGATACTGCTCCACGTTGGAGGTGTAGATCGTCCCCACCACGGCACGGTGCGCGTGCAGGTACTCGCCCACCTGGCGCAACGCCTTCGGCCCGGCGAAGTCCCCCACCACCGGCACGATCAGGTTCCGTACCTGCAGCGACCGCAACCGGCCGTACAAGTCCTCGCTCGCCAGGTAACTCCGAGCCACGCCCACCTCGTCGGTGGCCGCCATCAGGTCCTGATAGCTGGGGTACCGGGTCATCCGGCCCGTGTTGGCGTACGCCAGCGACGGCCCGGCATACAAAAACGCCGACAGCACGTATTCGATCCCGGACAGGTCCTCCGGCGTCAGCCCAAACCCGTGCTGCACGATCAGGTGCGCGCGAACCACCGCGAGCGTCTCCAGAAACAGGTCCTGCGACGGGGCCACCTCCCGGAACGCCTCCAGCAACGCCGCTGCCGATTCATCGACCGTCACCGACGGCGGCGCCGCGCGCGAGAACAGGCGCGACAGGAACACCCCGCGTGTGGGCGAGGTCTCAATCAGCGCCTTGTACAGCAACTGCAGCCGCAGGTTGTCCCGGCGGATGTCCACGATGAACGCGATGCTGGGCTCGAGGGCGGCGAGATAGGTGAAGTTCTGGTCGGGGCCCACGCCCAGGTACGCGCGCCCGCCGGCCCAGCGGCGCTGTAGTGCGGGAATCACCCACTGATAGGTCAGCTCGTTGGACACCAGGTTGTCGGACGGAAAGTGGCCGTTCTGCTCGGACATCTCCGACACCAGACGCCAGAACTCCGCGTCCGGGAGCTTCTCAGGCAGGGTGCGCGCCGGTTGCGCGGCCGCCACGCCCATGCACAGGGCGAGGCCGAGCCTCACGACCGTCAGTCGGTGGCGCAACACCATGGGAATGTGAGCCGGGATGGTACCACGAAGACGGGCGCCGATTTACCGGCCGTGCGCCCGTTCAATGGCCGCCCGCAGTTGCTCGATGGTCTCGGGTGATCCGCTGAACAGCCCTTCCGGATACCGCGCCTCGGCCGACATGTTGCGGTAGATCTCCGCGCTCTGATACAGGTTCAGGCCCAGGCCGGCCAGATACTGCAGGCGCAGGTTGCGGTCCGTGTTGATCTGGGCGCCGGCCAGCCATCCGCCCATGTCGTCCTTGCGGCCGCCGTAGGTGCCGAACAGGTCCACCGCCGAGTGGATGCCGATTTCCGACAGCGACCGGGCAATCGCCGCGTTCGCCGGATCGTTCAGGCGCGCCTGCACGCGGTCCACATCGATGGCACCGGGCTCAAGCTGGCCCACCAGCACCAGGTCGTAGCCCTGGCCGTTGATCGTGTTCGCGAACACCACCCCGTCCGGGAAAGCGTCCATGAACGTGGCGACCTCGCTCTTCACGGCCGCGTCGCTGCTCTCGTACAGCTGCACGAACAGCGTCACCACGCCTCCGGGATTCAGCTTGGACTTGACCACGTTGAAGAACTCGCGGGTGTACAGCGTGGCCGCGCCCTTGACCCACGGATCCAGCGGGTCCGACGTAATCGCGTCGAACTTCTCGTCGGTGGTCAGCAGGAAGTGCCGCGCGTCGTCCAGGTGCACGCGCACCTTCGGGTTCTGGACCACGGCGAAGTTGTATTCGGAGAAGTAGGTGGACACCACTTTCGGCACCAGGGGCTCGATCTCGGCGATGGTGACCGCGGTCAGCGTGGGGTCGATGGACACCGCCCCGGCCGTGACGCCGGCGCCGCAGCCGATGACCAGCACCGATTTCGGATTCACCGGAATCAGGGTCGTCATGTGGCCGAGCATGCGCTGGAGGCGCATGTCCTGCGGCTCGCTTGACGCCTGCACCTTGCCGGCGTTGTGGTAGTTCAGCACGCCGTTCGGGGTGCGCGAGACGGCCACCGACGCCGTCATGCCCTCGCCCGTGTAGATGATCTCGTTCTGCCCCACCCACGTGGCCGCATAGCGGCCGTAGGCCACGAGCAGGCCCGGCATCGGCGGCACGGTCCGCGCGAGCAGGCCGGCGCTCCCGGTGACGAGGATGAGCAGCACCATGTTGCCCACCTGCGACCTGGCCTTGCCCGCTTCGTCGGCGGCCGACGCCAGCAACATCAGCCCGGAAATGGCGGAGATGCCGATGAGCACCATCTGCGTGTGCTGGGATCCAATCCAGGCGATCGCCAGCAGGCTCGCCGCAAGGGCGCCGACAATCGCGCCGACGGTGTTCGCCG
Organism: Acidobacteriota bacterium; assembly: GCA_024653875.1. Lineage (GTDB taxonomy): Bacteria > Acidobacteriota > Vicinamibacteria > Vicinamibacterales > SCN-69-37 > SYFT01. The sequence goes on along the minus strand of JANLHE010000312.1, from coordinate 3,659 downwards.
CGTAGACGCCGCCCACCAGGCGGGCCGGGTCCTGCCCCTTTTCGGCGACCGACGCCAGCGCCAGCGGAAAGCTCATGCCCCACAGGATGGCGCCGGGCAGCACCACAAAGGACGCGCGCATCAGGTCCAGCTGGAAATTGAAGAACACGTCGCTGGAGATCGACGGGTTGATCGGCCAGAACGGCATCGACGCCGTCGTCAGGTACGCGGCCGACGCCAGCGCCGCGCACAACAGCATCTGGGCCCATCCCAGCGCCACGCGGGGATTCTTCAGGGTGTGCGCCATCGACGAGCCCAGGCTGCTGCCGATGCCGAGCCCCACGAGGAAGACCGCGAGAATCAGGGAGAAGGTGTAGACCGTGGCCCCGAACAACAGCGACAACACGCGCGCCCAGATCACCTGCGATGCCAGCGCCGTCAGGCCCGAGAGGGCGATGGCCACGTAGACCACCGTGGCGCCGCTCGCGATGACCGGATCTTTCGTGGCGGCGGCCGCCGGTTCGTACGGCGCGGACCTGGCCAGCAACAACGCCGCGGTGCCGACCGCCGCGTTGAAGGCCACCGCGACGAAGGTGGCCGTCATCATGTCGAACACGCGCAGCAGGTAGAAGCCCGCGAGCAGACACCCGATGACCGCGCCGGCGATGTTGCCGCCGTAGAAGTAGCCCATCCACGACACGCCCCTGGGCGTGGTCTCCACCCAGCGCGCGATGGCCGGCAGCGTGGCGCCCATCATCAGCGTGGGCGGCAGCAGGACCACCGCGGCGACCAGGCCGCGCAGGAACACGCTGAACTGGCCGGTGCCGGCAATGGCCGTATACACCCCGCCCAGCATCGGGACCACCAGCAGGACCAGCAGGCCGCACACGCCGATACCCAGTTCCAGGAAGGCATACACGCGCAGCGGATGCCGCTGGGCGCTTACGTACTTCGGAAAGAACCAGCTGCCCAGCGACATGCCGCCCATGAAGACGCCCAGCAGGACGCCCATCGACACGGCCGACGACCCCAGCGAGAGCTGGAGCATCTGGAACCAGACGACCTCGTAGATCAACGCTGCGCAACCGCTCCCCACAAATAACGCCAGCATCGCCGGCAAGACGCGTTCAGCAACTGTCGGAGCGGTAGTACGATCGGTCATGGTCCCGGCATACTACCAGAGGCGCGCGGGCGTTTACCCCTGCATCCGCTCCATGACGCGACGCGCGCTCGTCGGCCCGCTGTTTCTGTTCGCGGCCTGCGCCCCGGCGCCTGATTCATCGCCGGCGCCGCCGGCGCAAGTGGTGGACGTTGCGCCGATGGCGCCCGTCGATGTCCGGGCGTTCTTCGACTGCCTCCGCGAGGGCGGCCACACCGTGGTGGCGGCGCACAGGGGCGGGCCGGTCCCGGGCTACGCGGAAAACGCGATCGAGACATTTGCGTACACCACCCGGCTCGCGCCGGCGCTGCTCGAGATCGACATCGCGCGCACCCGCGACAACGCTTTCGTCCTGATGCACGACGACGACCTCGACCGCACGACGACCGGATCGGGTCCCGTCAGGAGCAGGACACTGGCGGAAGTGCAGGCGCTGCACCTGAAGGATGAGACGGGCGCCGTGCTCGCCGCGCGGCCGCCCACGCTGCGCCAGGCGCTCGACTGGGCGGAGGGACGCACCATCCTTGAACTCGACGTCAAGCGCGGCGTGCCCTACGAGGACGTGATCGCGGACGTGCGTGCCGCCGGCGCCCTCGCGCGGGTGATCGTCATCACCTACAGCGACGCCGCCGCGCTGCGCGTGCACGCGCTCGCTCCGGACATGATGCTGTCGATCTCCATGGACGACCCGGGCGACATCGCCACCCTCGAGCGCCGCGGTATGGATCTGACGCGCGTGCTGGCCTGGACCGGCATCGAGACGGTCAGCCCCACGCTCAATCGCGCGCTCGCCGCCCGCGGTATCGAGGCGATGTTCGGCGCGCTCGGACCGGCGGGGACGTCGTGGGATGGGCGCTTCGTCCGCCAGGGGCGCGATCGGTATGCGGAGTTCGCGAAGACGGGCCTGCAGTTGATCGCCACGGACCGTCCCACGGAGGCGGCGCGGGACCTCGACGCCAACGACGGCGTCCCCGGCATCGGCGCGTCGAGCTGTTACGGCTTGCGGAACACCAGCGAGGTGCCGCCGCGCGGGTAGGCGAAGCTGCTGCGCGCCATCAGCACGAATCCACCCTTCACAATCTGCGCGGCGAGCGCGTCCACGGTGGGCCACTGCTGGGACGCCCACAGATCGGGGGCCACGGCGTCGGCGTCCTTCACGCCGGGATCGGCCTCCACGACCAGCCGTCCGTCGGCCGTCAACACGCGCCACACCTCCGCCAGCATACGGGAGAGGTCGAAGGCGTGGTCGAGGGAGTTGGAGTAGGCCACATCCACGACGCCGTCCGGAAACTGCAGGTGCTGGAAATCGCCGAACATCACCCACGGGTTGTCCGGACCGGGATTGAGATCGACGCCGACGGCAAACGCGCCGAGGTCGCGGAACGCGGCCACTTCCCCGCCCAGTCGCGCGCCCAGGCACAACACCCGCGCACCGCGCGCGACCACGCCCGACGCGGCCAGGCGGTCCTTCAGGACCGCGCGAAACTGCGCTTCGTGCGCACCAAGATCGAGGTGCTGGAGCTTCGACTGCTGCACGCGGACGTAGTCGTCATAGGACGTGAACCGTCTGACGGCCACGCCGTCGTCGCCGGTGGTCCACGCGCCCGACGCCAGCCACTGCACGCGCTTCGCCCGAAGGCTGCGCGCCACCCGCGCCGGATTCAGCACGCCAGCGAGCCGCCCCGGACGGTGCCACGTTTCCCGCACTTCGGCGGCGATGATCGTGAGGAGGCGCATCTCGGCCTCACGATATCACCGGGGCCGGACGCCCCACGGGGACCGGCGGGCCGCCGCCCTACCAGGGCGGCAACGTTTTGTACAGGAACTCCTTGAGGTACGGATCCCCGGACGCCAGCAGTTCGTCCGCGTGGCCCTCAAAGAGGATGCGCCCCTCGTGCAGCACCAGGAATCCGGCGTGCGCGGCCGTGGCCGCGCTGGCCGGCGACACGCGCACGGCGTCACCCTCGCGCGCGGCAACGTGGGTAGCAACGTGGGTAGCAACGTAGAACGCATCGCGAATCTGGTGCGTCGCGACGATCGCGGTGACCGCCTCCAAATCACGCAGCTTCACGATCTCCTCGTTCACCGTGATGGCGATGATGGGATCGAGGCCGGTCGTGGGGTCGTCGAACAGCAGCAGGCCGGGCCTGGTGGCCATCGCCCGCGCCACGGCGACGCGGCGGCGCTGGCCGCCGGAGAGTTCCGACGGCATGCGATCGATGTAGTCGCGCAGCCCGATGAACCCCAGCACCTCCTCGACCCGTTGCCGCACCTCGCCGAGGGGCATCTCGGATTCCTCGTACAGGCGATAGCCGACGTTCTCGGCGACGGTCAGCGAGTCAAAGAGCGCGTTCTCCTGGAACACCATGCCGATGTCGGCGCGCACCCGCAGCAGTTCGTGCTCGGGCAGCTGGTCGATGCGCTGCCCGTTCACGGTGATCGAACCCGAGTCCGGCCGGAGCAGTCCGAGGATGAGTTTCAGCAGGACCGACTTGCCCGACCCGCTGGCGCCGAGCAGGAA
>JANLHE010000311.1 GCA_024653875.1 Acidobacteriota bacterium | reverse complement strand
ATTCGCCACGCCGCGGACAACGGCGCCAAGGTCATCAATCTCAGCCTGGGCGGCACCAATCCCTCGCCGGCGTACCTGGACGCGTTGAACTACGCCGTGAGCCAGGGTGTGTTCGTGGCGATGTCGGCCGGCAACGAGTTCGATGACGGCAACCCGACGACCTATCCGGCGTCGTACGGCCCGCAGGTGGCCGGTGCGATGGCGGTGGGTGCGGTGGGGCAGACGGGCCAGCGCAGTTACTACTCGACGACCGGGACGTTCGTGGAGATCGCGGCTCCGGGTGGTGACACACGAGCGGGTGGATCAGCCGGTGCCATTTACCAGGCCGGCATCTTCTTCCCCGACTACAACCCGGCGGTGGTGATCCTCCCGCGGTTTGATCGCTACGCGGACGTCGGATTTCAGGGCACGTCGATGGCGGCCCCGCATGTGGCGGGCATGGCCGCGCTGCTGATGAGCCAGGGCGTGACGAAACCGGCGACGGTCGAGGCGCTGATTGTGGCGACCGCGAAGGATCTGGGTGACGCCGGGCGTGACAATGACTTCGGCGCCGGATTGATTCAACCGCGCCTGGCCCTGCGCGGCTTCGGGTTGGTGAGGTAACCATGACGGGTCGAGTGTTCGCGTTGATGTGTCTGGTGGTGGCCGGATCGGTCGCGCCGGCCTTGGCGCAGACGGCCGCGGCCCCCGCACCGCGTTCCAGAATCGGCTTCCGCGCGTTTGGCCACTTCGAGTGGCAGAACATGGCCGCCAAGGACAGCTTCGAGGCCGTCACCGGCAAGACGCGGCTGCAGGGGCCGGGCGGCGGCGTCGAGATGCAGCGGATCTGGCGCGGCGTGTTCGCCCGCGTGTCGTTCACGCGCATGGTCGAGACCGGCGAGCGCGTGTTTGTCTTCGACAACGAGGCCATCTCGCTGGGCATTCCGCTGGAGATTACGATGACGCCGGTCGACCTCGCCGTGGGCTGGCGGCTCGGGCCGAAGACCTCGCGCGGCATCGTCCCCTACGCGGGGGCCGGCATGGTGCTCCTCTCGTACAAAGAGACCTCGGATGCCGACGTGTCCGGCGAAGCGGTCAATGAGAGCTACAAGGGCATTGTCATTTTCGGCGGCCTTGAAGTGCCGGTGTGGCGATTCGTCTCCGTGGGCGGGGAAGTCGGCTGGCGCCAGGTGAACGTGCCGGATCCGGGCGGCGCGCTCGAGGCGTTCAACGAGAAAGACCTGGGCGGCGTCACGATGCGCGTGATGTTGTCGATTCGCAAGTAGATGTCCGTGCACGAGGCCTGGATGCGCGAGGCGCTGGCGCTGGCGCGCGAGGCCGCGGCCGCCGGCGAAGTGCCGGTCGGGGCCGTCGTCGTCGCAGACGGGGCGGTGATCGGCCGCGGGTACAATCGGCCGGTTTCCAGTCACGATCCGACCGCTCACGCGGAGGTGGTGGCGCTGCGCGCCGCCGCCGCTCACGTGGGCAACTACCGGCTGCCCGGCGCGATCCTCTACGTCACGCTGGAACCCTGCCTGATGTGCGTGGGTGCGTTCATGCACGCGCGCGTGGCGGCGGTCGTGTACGGCGCCGCGGAGCCGCGCACCGGGGCGATGGAGTCCACGCAGCGCGCGCACGAGTCCGCCGCCCTCCACCACGCGGTGACCGTCGTCTCCGGTGTCCTCGCGGCCGAGTGCCGCGAGGTGCTGCAGGCGTTCTTCCAGGAACGCCGTGCGTGACTGACTACAAATAATTGTCGATTGCGCCTCGCGAACAGGTGGATTCGCGTCTAGCGGCCCATCGCCTCTCGGTACCTAATCTGTGATCACGAGCGCACAGCATGACGGGAGGTATCAGAGAATGACTGTCACGTCCACTTTCACGGTCCTGGTCGTCGATGAAAACCAGGCGGTGCGGCAGTTTGTCGACCTGGCGGTCGGCTCCGACGTCGTTCGCGTCGTCGGCGTGGCCGACGGTCACGCGGCGCTCGACTCTGTCGAACGGATGCCCCCGGACCTCGTGCTTGCCGCCACGGGACTGACCGGCCTGGGTGGTCACGATCTCGCCGCCAGGCTGTCGAGCCGCAATCTGCCCGTGGTTCTGGTCACGGGGAGCCTGGACCGGACCGGCGCGGACGCTGGGGCCGCCGTCGGCGTTCTCGCGAAACCCCTCGGGGTCCAGCAGTTGCGTGACCTGGTGTCGCGGATGGTGACCGATCGGCCGGACGTTCACGCATCATCGGAACGCCAGGAGGAACCCGCCGTTGAGGTTCCCGCGGAGATTGACGCCATTGACGCCTGGCTGAGCGACGCCGATTCGACGCTCGGACTGGCGCCGGAGCGGAGCCTGGCCACCGAGCCCGGTGTCCTGAGTGCCTTCGC
>JANLHE010000310.1 GCA_024653875.1 Acidobacteriota bacterium | reverse complement strand
TGCCTGACCGGCCGGTCGGTCACGGCCGAAGAAGCGCAGGCGATGCGGCTCGTCGACGAGCTGACCCCCGGTGATCCGGCGGAGGCCGCACTGGCGTGGGCGCGAACGCATCTGGCCGCGCGCTCGGCGTTCAGCCTCCGGATGGCGGTGAAGGCGGTGCGCGCGTCGCTGGCGGCGCGCATCCGCGCGGAGTTGCCCCTGCTGGAACAGCAGTACCTCAATGAGCTGATGGTCAGCCACGACGCCACCGAAGGCCTGCAGTCCTTCCTCGACAAACGGTCCCCGCTCTGGAGGAACGCCTGATGGCCGCCACCGATCTGTCAGCGCTCTACAGCCGCGCCGAAGCGATCTACCGGGACTACTCGCTTGGCACGGTGCGCGAGTGGAAAGCGCGCACGGGAGGTCTGGCGATCGGCTACATGCCGATCTACATTCCCACCGAACTGCTGCACGCCCAGGGCGTGCTGCCCGTCGGACTGCTTGGGGCGCGCGACGATCTGGAGATCATCAAGGGCGACGCGTACTACCAGTCCTACATCTGCCACATCCCCCGCAGCACCATCGAACTGGGACTGAACGGCAAGCTCGATCCGCTCGACGGCGTGATCTTTCCGGCCATCTGCGACGTCATCCGGAACCTGTCCGGCATGTGGCAGACGCTGTTCCCTAACGCGCTCGTGCGGTACCTGGACGTGCCGCAGAACTTCGATCCGGCCATCGGGGGCCGCTTCTACCGTCAGGAACTTGAGTCGCTCTCCGCGGACCTTGCCGCGCGCGGCGCACGGCCGTATGACGCGGAAGCGTTGCGAGCGTCCATCGGCGTGCACAACCACCTCCGCCGCCTCGTGCGCGACCTGTATACCCTGCGGCAGGCCGCGCCCTGGAAGGTGCCCACGTCCGAGCTGTACGTGATGCTGCGCGCCACCGTGGTGATCCCTGTCGAGGACGCCATCGTCCTGCTGCAGCAGTATCGTGCCGGCGTGGAGGCGGCGGACGACCGCGTGCCGCTCGATCAGGCCCGCGTGCTGCTGACCGGCTCGTTCTGCGAACAGCCGCCGCTGGGGCTGATCCGCACGCTCGAGCGCGCCGGTTGTTACATCGTCGATGACGACTTCGTGCAGATCCACCGGTGGATCAAGTCGGATATTCCCACCGCCGGCGACCCCCTCGACAACCTGGTGCAGGCGTTCCTGAGCGATTCCATCGCGAGTCCGACGCGGTACATCGACCGCGGGGTCAAGGGCGCCGAGTTGATTGAGCGGGTGCGCACGAGCGGCGCGGAGGGCGTGCTCTTCTGCGCGCCGAGTTTCTGCGATCCCGCGCTGCTGGACCAGCCGATGGCCGTGCGCGCGGTGGAGCAGACGCAGGTGCCGTGGACGGCATTCAAGTACTCCGAGAACACCGGGCAGTTCCAGGTCATCCGGGAGCAGGCCGGCACCTTCGCCGATTCGATCAGATTGTGGAGCCAGGCATGAGCAAAGACGCCAGTCAAGTCAGACAGAAAGACATGATCGCCCGGCACTTCGACCGGCTGGCTGCCGCGCCGGACACGGGCGAGAAGACCGCGTACACGTTCGTGCCGGGCAACCTGACCGAGTTGCTGCTGAGTTTCGATCTGCTGCCGGTGCTGCCCGAGATCAACGCCCTGCAGTCGGCGATGCGCGGCAAGACCGCGGAGTACATCGCCCTGGCGGAGAAGCTCGGGCACTCGGAAGACGTGTGCACCTACGTCAAGAGCGACATCGGCATGATGAAATCCGGCAACATCGGGCCGACCGGCCAGCGGCTTCCGGAGCCCAATGTCCTGCTGCTGTCGTACACCGGGTGTTTCACGTTCCTCAAGTGGTTCGAACTGCTCCGCGAGGAATACCACTGTCCGATGGCGATGCTGCACGTGCCGTATCAACCCGACGGCTGCATCACCCCGGCCATGCGCGACTACGTGGTCAAGCAGCTCAAGGATGAGGTCATCCCGACCCTGGAGCGCGTGTCCGGCCGTAAATACGACGAAGACAAGTTGAAGGCGCACCTGACCCTCGCGGCGCAGGCGGAGGACGATCTCGTCTGGGTCCTGCAATCGGCCAAACACCGTCCGTCACCGATCGACGCGTACTTCGGCGCCGTGTACTACGTGGGCCCCATCTTCAGTGCATTCAGGGGCACCGAGGCCGCCGTGGAGTACTACCAGGCGCTGCGATCGGAGATCGAAGAACGGATCAAGGAGGGCAAGGGGCCCGTGACGCCGGACGGCGACATGGAGCGGGAACGATTCAGGATGGTGGTGGAAGGTCCCCCGAACTGGACGAGCTTCCGCCAGTTCTGGAAGATGTTCTCGGACGAAGGCGCGGTCGCGGTGGCGTCCACCTATACGAAGGTCGGTGGCGTGTACGACCAGGGGTTCCGTCATGACCCGTCGCGTCCCCTCGAGACACTGGCCGAGTACTGTCTCGGGTGTTACACGAACCTGGGCCTGCCCACACGCATCAACCTGCTGGCGCAGTACGTGAAGGAGTACGAGGCCGACGGGTTTCTGATCAACTCCGTCAAGAGCTGCAACTCGTTCAGTGCCGGCCAGCTCCACATTCTGCGCGAAGTGGAGCGACTGTCAGGCAAGCCGGGCGGCTTCATTGAGAGCGACCTGGTGGACCCGCGATATTTCTCTGCCGCCAACATCAAGAACCGGCTCGAGTCGTACTTCCAGATGCTCGAGCAGAAGCGGCTCGGGGGGGCGGCATGAACTACACCGTTGGCGTCGACCTCGGGTCGACCACCACCAAGGCGGTGGTGCTCGACGATCAAGGCGTGGTGCTGGGCCGCGGCATCACCAACAGCCGCAGCAACTACGAAGTTGCCTGCCAGGTGGCGATGAACGAGGCGCTCATCAACACGAGGTTCTCCCTGCTCAGGGCGGAACTGGTCAGCGCCGGGCTGACCGACGCCGAGCTGGACCACTGGGTGCGCGCGCTCGAGCGCCTCTTCCGCGCGGAGCAGTACCGATCGCAGCTGGTCGTGCTCACGCGCGAATTGCACCGGTTCGCCGGACGCATGCTGATCGGCGGCGCCGCGCTGAAGGCGGCCGTGACCTCCATCACGTCGAAGATGGCGGCCGAAGTGCCCGAGCTGTATGCCGAGGGAACCACGAGGAAGAGTGACTTCTTCCGCGACCTGGCGGGCAGCCGGTACATGAAACTGGCCGAGACCGAGGCCGGCGAGCAGCGCCTGGGATTCGACCAGGTCGTCGGGCTGTTTGATAAGTCGATCCTCGACGTCGAGAATTCCGCCGAGGCCGGCGGACGATTTGAAGACCACATGGCGGCCGCGGTGGCGGCCGCGGGTGCGGCCGACGGCGTGCTCGGCCAGGCGGTGGCGCGAATTGCCGCGTTGGAACTGGTGAAGGTCGGGTCGGTGGGAACAGGCTATGGGCGGCAGCGCCTG
>JANLHE010000309.1 GCA_024653875.1 Acidobacteriota bacterium | reverse complement strand
TTTGTAGACGGAGGGCACGGGCTTTAGCCCGTGCCGCACGCCCCGGGCTGAAGCCCGGGGCCTCCGTGCGACTACACCCAAGTGAAAACTGCTCTTGATCTACAGGAAGTTCAACGTGCTCTTGCGGAAGTCGCCGCCGAGGATCGGGATCGAGTCGGCGCCCAGCCAGCCGTCGAGCACGCGCGCGTAGACCGAACGGAAGTCGGTCTCGTACTTGATGTCGTTGCCGTTGTTCTCCAGCGTGCCATCCACGTTGCTGGGATTGAGGGACGCCGCGGTGCCGTAGAGGCCGCCGCGGACGCCGCCGCCCATCGCCATCATCACGCCCGCCGCGCCGTGGTCCGTGCCCTGGCTGCCGTTCTCGCCGATGCGGCGGCCAAACTCCGAAAACTGGAGCACGAGCGTGTCGTTGAGCAGTCCCTGATTCCGCATGTCGTTGTGGAACGCCAGCATGCCGTCGCCCACGGTGCCCATGAGGTTGGCGTATCCGGCGTTGGCGGCGTTGGTGTTCTGCGCGGCGTGGGTATCAAAGCCACCCAGCTGCACCCAGAAGACCTTGGTGCCGATGCCCTTGGCAATGGCGCCGGCCACGGCCTTGAGCGCCTGCGCCAGCCCGTTGTTCGCGTAGGTCACCGTGCCGGTGTAGGTGCCGACCGACGCCACGCGATCGAGCGTGGCCATGGCCGCCTGTGAGGTGCCGTTGACGAACGCGACGTGCGGCCGGTCCACCGGCAGGTGCGACGCCATGGCGGTCATGGTCGTCCGCGAGTACGTGGCCTCGGCGCCGGTGTTGGGGCTCAGGAAGGAATACCCGCTCACGCTGGGAATGGCAGGCACCGACACTTCGCGGCCTTCCAGCATGTGCGGCAACTCACGCACCGTGCTCCACCCGGCGAGCGGATCCACCGGATCGGGCAGGGCATCCAGGTAGCGTCCGAGCCATCCGGTGCCGCTGGAGTTGGCCGGGTTGGCGGTGGACCAGATGTCCGTGCCCAGGAAATGCGACCGGCTGGAGTTCGTGTAGCCGGTGCGCTGAATCAGCGCGAGCCTGCCCTGGTCGAACACCTGCCGCAGCCCCGTGAGACGGGGATGCAGGCCGAGCACCTTCCCGGACGCGTCGGTGCCCACCTGCAGGACGTTGGCGGCCGGCACCGCGATCGAGGGCCGGCGGCTGTAGTAGAAGCTGTCGCCATAGGGAATCAGCGTGCTGAGCGCGTCGTTGCCGCCGCTCAGGTACAACACCACCAGATTCCGGCGAGAGGCGCCCTGGGCGAGGGCGATGTCCGAGAGGAACGCGGGGGCGGCGAAGCTGACGGTGAAGGCCGTCACGCCACCTTTGACAAATTGCCGTCGTGTGACCTTCATGGGCGCTCTCGTCCTTCTCAAACGAACTGATACTCGCCGGACCCGGTGAGCAGGTGGAACACCCCGCCCGCCTTGGTCAACAGCTGCGCGTCGGACCCGGTCCACGTGCCGCCCGCGCGCACGTAGTCCACCAGCGCGTTGTAGACAGGCGCGGGCACGTCCGGCAACGAGAGGCGGGAGATGGCGTAGTCAATCAGCGCCTGAGGGGACTGCTTGTAGGGCCGCGACCCGTTGCGCAATTCAAATCGCTGATTGGTGGCCAGCGCCGCCGCGAAGTTCATGCGCGCCAGCATGCCGCCAGTGGAAAACCACGCCGGTCCCAGCGCCCATCCGTTGACGTCCGGCGGCTCGAACAGCTGCTGGCCCATGTTCAACATCGGCGTCAGCGTGTCGTTCGCCGAAAACCCCACGTGGCCCATTTCCTTCAGCGACCGCACCACGTACTCGACGGGCCAGGCGTACCGGTGAAAATAATGCCGGGAGCTGCGGAACTGCGACGAGCGCAGGACATCGCCCATCACCTGCCGCATGTCCGTGCCGCTGCCGAGATAGACGCCGGCAATCCGCTCCACCCACGCCTCGTCCGGGGCCTCGACTTCACTGACAAACCAGTTCCACAGCCGGCGCGACAGGCGCCGCGCGGTCTCGGGATGCACGGCCAGCGCCGCAATCAGGTCAAGGCCGTCCTGGATTCCCGCATCGCCCGACCTGGCCGGGATGACCTTCGATCCGTTGCTGTAAATGGGAAAGGTAAACGTCTTGGCCGCGGTGTCGTGCTGCGCGGCCCGATAATTGAACGTGTAGTACTCGGTCGTGGTGTTGCGCGTTCCCCGTTGCGCCAGGTTCCAGCCGGTGAACACGCGGGCGGCGGCATACACGTCGGCTTCCACGTAGTTGCCAATGCCGAACGTGAACAACTCCATGAGTTCCCGCCCGAAATTTTCCTGCGGGGCCGTGCGCACGTTCGTGCGGCCGTCGAGCCAGACGATCATCGCCGGGTCTTTGGCGACCTCCACCAGCAGGTCGCTGAACTTGCCGAGCCCGAGTTGCCGGAACAGCTCGATCTGCCCGCGGGTGCGCGCGGTGTCTTCCGACGGCTTCGCCGCCATCATGCGCGTGCCCACACTGGCGCCGTAGGTGCCCGCCAGCTTGCTGTACGCGGTGGCAAAATGGTGATGCCAGAACAGCGCCATCTTCTCCTGCAGCGGCGCCGGCGAGTGCACCATCCGGAAGATCCAGCGCTGCCGCGCGTCCGCGATGACCGTGTTCGGCTTGAAGCCGTTGCGCGCGGTGAACCCCAGGTACCCGGGGGTGCCGATGAACTGGTCGATGTCGGTCGTCGCCGGGTCGAAGGTGAGCAGGTCCTCGACGACCTCGTTGTAGCTCATCGACGCGTAGTCATCGCGTTCGGCCGGCGTGGCGCCAAAGCCGGCTCGGCGGAGCAAATGGTCGAGTAGCGGCCAGTCGGACATATGGGCCATCCTGTCGGGGGACTCAGATACTACAACGTCCGCATGAACCCCAATAGGTCATCTTCCCTGGTCGCGGAATCCGTGAAAAAGCGCGCCGCCGCCCTGGCGGCGAGCCAGCCGAACGCCTCGCCATGCCACCCGAGGGCCACCGCAAAGAAGTGAAACGGGTAGTTCCTGTGCGGGCCAATCCACGGCAGCCGGTCAACGGTGGTCACGACGGGCAAGTCCCAGCCGAACGCGGGTGGCAGGCCCGAGATATCCGGATACCGAAGGGACAGCTCATACATGAGCTGGTTGGCGCGCTGGCGCACGGCCGCCGCCCTGAGGGGCGCGGCAATCTCGGGGCCGGTCAGGCCGGCAAACAGCGCGCGGTGGCCCGGCAGCCAGCGCAGGAACCGCGGCGACTCCGTTCCCTCGGTGTAGAGCGCGTCCCTGGCGCCCACCAGCTTGCGCATCGCGGGCGTCAGTGGGTCGGTGACCACGGCATACCCCCGGGCGGTGCGCACGTGGCGATCGAGCTGATGGAACACCGGCCCGGGCGTCCCGGTCGCCACCACCACGCCTCGAGTGGTGATGCGGCCGCCGGCAAAGGCCACCGTCGCGTCCTTGCGGGTGAAGGTCGTCTTCTTCACACGCGTCTGCTCGAAGATGCGGGCGCCTTTGGCGCGCGCCGCCTCAGCCAGGCCCAGCGCCGCGCGGACCGGATGCAGCACCGCCGCGTCACGCACGCGCATCGCGCCCTGGGTTTCGGTGACCAGTGCGCGCCGGGACGCCTCGGGCGACAACCACAGTCCATCGAGTTTGATCGCCTTGCGCGCGGCCAGCTCCTTCTTCAGGCGCGCCGCATCGTTGGTGAAGGGCGCGTTGACCAGCAACGAGGTCGCGGACAGGTCGCACTTCACGCCAAGGCGTTTGAGCGTGGCGGCCAAATCCAGCGAACTCTTGCGCAGCTCCGTGAAGGCCACGCGCGCCGGGCGTTTGCCGGCCTCCTTCTCCACGTCAAGCAGCGCCGCGTCCGGCACGGGAAGGATGGCTCCGACGGAACCCTCCGTGGCGCCCGTGGCCAGGCGGTCGGCCTCAAGGAGCACCACATCGAGTCCCGCGTGCGCGAGCGCATACGCAGCCGCGCAGCCCGTGAACCCGCCGCCAATCACCACCACATCGGCGGTCAGCGTACCCGTGGCCGGCCTGCGTGCGGCCGCCCGCGTCTTCGCAGGCGCCCAATAAGATTGTCCATACACCGGCATTTACGGGACAGAATAGCCGACTATGCCGCGAGACTCGCTTGGATTCTGGATGGCCGTGGCCCTCGTGATGGGCAACATGATCGGCTCGGGTGTGTTTCTGCTGCCCGCATCATTGGCGGCGTTTGGGGGCCTGAGCCTGGTGGGATGGGTGGTCTCGGCGGCTGGCGCCACGTGCCTGGCCCTCGTGTTCGCGCGCCTGGCGCGCATCGACCCCGCGGCTGGAGGCCCATACGCCTACACCCGTCGCGCCTTCGGCGACCTGGCGGGATTTCTGGTGGCCTGGGGCTACTGGATTTCGTGCTGGTCCGCCATGGCCGCCCTTGCGGTAGCGGGGGTCGGATACCTGGATCCGTTTTTTCCCACGCTGGTCCGGACGCCGGCACTGGCGGCGATGCTCGCGATCGCCATGGTGTGGATCCTGACGCTCGTCAACATCACCAGCACGCGCCGTGCGGGACAAGTGCAGGTGGTCACGACCGTGCTGAAGATCCTGCCGCTCGCCCTGGTCGGCATCGGAGGGCTTTTCTTCTTTGCGCCTGAACACTTTGCGATCACCGCCACCTCCTTCGGCGACGCAGCCGGTCAGGTGACCCAGGTGGCGACGCTGACGTTGTGGGCATTCCTCGGGCTGGAGTGCGCCACGATTCCCGCAGGGAGCATCGCAGACCCCGGACGAACCATCGCGCGCGCCACGCTTGTGGGCACGGGGCTGGCGGCGGTCATCTACATCATCAGCACGGTCGGGGTCATGTCCCTGGTGCCGCCAGACGCGCTGGCGACCACCACCGCACCCTTTGCCGACGGGGCCCGCGCGCTCTTCGGCAATACCGCGGCGGCCCTGGTCGCCATCGGCGCCGCCATCTCCTGTTTCGGTGCGCTCAACGGGTGGACGCTGATGGCGGGCCACTTGCCGCTGGCGGTGGCGGGTGACGGGCTCTTCCCACAGGTGTTCGCGCGCGTCAGCGGAAGGGGCACGCCGGTCGCGGGCATGCTCATTGGCGGCGCGCTGGCCACCACACTCATCGCGATGAACTACACACGCGGCCTCGTGGAGTTGTTCACGTTCATGATTCTGCTGGGCACCCTCGCGACCCTTGTGCCCTACGTCTTCTGCGCGCTCGCGTCGTTCCGCATCGGCCAGATGGCCGCGCCCGCCCGTGCCGTGGCAGGCCTCGCGTTCGCGTACGGGTTGTGGGCCATCGGCGGCGCGGGGGCGGAGATTGTCTACTGGGGATTCCTGCTGCTGATTGGCGGCCTGCCGGTGTTCGTCTGGGTCACGCGCGGACAGACCAGTGCCAATGTCTGACATCGGCCCATGGTCCCGCATCGTCGTGCACCACGTGCGCGAGGCCTTCGGCAGCGACGCGGAGATTGCCAGGCAGTGGCGTGCGCTCAACTTCACCGCGGCGCCTGACTACGGCCGCGCCATCGACCAGTACGAGCACTTCGTCGACCTGCTCCGCACGTCCGGCGCCACAGTGGTGACTTCGGAGGCCCCGGACGATGCTTCGGAGGCCCCGGGCTTTCGCCCGGGGCGTGCGGCACGGGCTGAAGCCCGTGCCCTCCATTCATTGACTCTAGATGCGATCTACGTCCGCGACGCGTCCGTCATGTGCGCGCGCGGCGCGATTCTGTGTCGCATGGGCAAACCGCAGCGCCAGACCGAGCCGGCCGCATTGGCCGGCACTTATCGCGCGCTCGGCATCCCCGTCGCCGGCGCCATCGAGGCGCCGGGAACGCTCGAGGGCGGCGACGTGACGTGGCTGGGTCCCAGGCTCGTGGCGGTGGGCCGCGGATACCGTACCAACGACGACGGCATCCGCCAGTTTCGGACGCTGCTGGGCGATTCGGTTGACGAGGTCATCCCCGTGCCCCTGCCCCACTATCGGGGCCCCGGCGACGTGTTTCACCTGATGTCGATCATCAGCCCGATCGATCGCGACCTCGCCGTCGTGTACTCGCCACTGATGCCGGTGCCATTTCGCGAACGCCTGCTCGATTTGGGCTTCTCGCTGGTGGAGGTGCCCGATGAGGAGTTCGGCTCCATGGGCGCAAACGTGTTCGCATTGTCGCCGCGCCGGGCGTTGATGGTGGATGGGAACCCGAACACTCGCGCGGCCCTGGAACGCGCGGGCGCCGAGGTC
>JANLHE010000308.1 GCA_024653875.1 Acidobacteriota bacterium | reverse complement strand
TGGCGCGCAGCCATGTGGTGGCGTCGATGGCCGATGCGTGGATGAGCGACGGGGCGTTTGCCGCGGCGACGGGCGTGCTGGCAGGCGTGGACGTGGAGTGCCAGATCAGGGGCGTCCCGGTGCCGCCGTGGATTCGGGAACGCCAGGCCGAGGTGGCGTGCTGGCTCGGGCAGTGGACCGAGGCGGCCCGCTGCGCGACAGGCGCGTCGCACGCGGGCTGGACTGGCGTGGTGGCGTGCGCCCGGCGCGACTGGGACACGGTGCGCGCGATCCCGCCGGCTCCGCAGGAGGCAGGGGCCGGGTGGTCCGCGCTGGCCGCGGCCTTGCGCGCCGCCGCACAAGGCGACGGGCCCGGTGTCTGCGCGGCCGTTGACCAGCTGCACCGGTGCGACGAGCCGGTGCGATGGCGACACGTGCTGGGGCTCGAGTGCCTGTGGATGGCCGGCGCCGACGGCGCGGCCGACCGCTGGCGGCGGCGGTGGGAGCGCCGGCCGCGCGGGCCGGCTGAATCGATCCTGTGGCGGTACGCGACCCGGGCCTCGGGCCACGCGCCGGCAGCTGAACTGGACACGGCGGTGCGGCGACTGGGCGCGGAGGGCATTCGACGCTGGGGAACAGGGAGGACGCAGATGCAGATGTGGGCGGGCGTGTCATCGCTGCTGCAACTGGTGCACGAGGCGGACGATGCGGCGAGCGCGCTGCGGCAGGGATGCCGATGGGCGCGCGAGTACACCGGCGTCGACGCGGTTGGTGTGCTGTCGGAGGCCGGGCAGGTGCTGGCGTGCGATCCCGATGACCCGCGGCGGGTGACGGCACCGGGCAGCGCCGGGGACGCCGAGGCCGTCCGGTATGGCGGCACGTGCATCGGCCGCGTCGTGATGCGGGGCGTGGCACGCGACGCCGCGGAGGCGGGTGCCGTGGCTGCCGCGCTGGCGACCGCGTGCGCACCGGCCGCGCGCGCGAGGCTGGATGAACTGCTCGTGGCGCGGGCCGGCGAGGTCCTCGCCGGCGACCTGCTGGGAGGCAGCCCCGTGATGGCGGCGCTGCGGGATGCCGTCGCGCGTGCCGCGGCGTCCGGCTTTCCGGTGCTCATCGAGGGGGAGAGCGGCACCGGCAAGGAACTGGTCGCGCGCGCGGTGCACCGGCTGGGTCCGCGCCGCGACCGCCGCTGGGCCGCCGTCAACTGCGCGGCGCTGACCGACGAGTTGTTCGAGGCCGAGTTGTTCGGGCACACACGGGGCGCCTTCACCGGCGCCGTCGCGCCGCGCGCGGGGCTGCTCGAGGACGCGCACGAGGGCACGCTGTTCCTGGACGAAGTGGGCGAGTTGTCACCGCGCGGCCAGGCCAAACTGCTGCGTGTGCTGCAGGAGGGCGAGATTCGACGCGTCGGCGAGAACCAGTCGCGGCGCGTGGACGTGCGCCTGGTGACGGCGACCAATCGCTCGCTGGATGCGGCCGTGCGCGAGCACGGGTATCGGGAAGATCTCGTCTTTCGCCTGGCCGTGATTCGACTGCGCGTCCCGCCGCTGCGCGATCGGATTGAAGACGTGCCGGCGCTGGCGCACGCGTTCTGGCGGGCGGCCGGCGCGCGCGTGGCCACGCGCGCGATGCTGGCGCCGGAGGCCGTGGCCGCGTTGTGCCGCTACCGGTGGCCGGGCAACGTGCGCGAATTGCAGAACGTGATCGCGGCGTTGGCCGTGGCCGGCCCCACCCGTGGCCGCGTCTGCGCGCGGCAGGTGGCGGCCGTGCTGGCCGAGCGGGCCCCGTCCGGCGCCGTGGACGCGCCCGTGTCGCTGGCCGTGGCGCGGCGGCTCGGCGATCAGCGCGTGGTCGCCGCGGCGCTGGCCCGGCACGCGGGCCGGCGGGCCGCCGCCGCGCGCGAGCTCGGCGTCTCGCGACAGGGCCTGGCGAAGCTGATCCTGCGGCTGCACGTGCAGGACCCGCGGCGCGTGCTGGAGCCCGACGTGTGAGATCATCCCCCGCGTGTTGCGTTTCACGATTCGCCGGCTGCTCTTGACCGTGCCCGTGCTGCTGGGTGTGGCGACGCTGGTGTTTTCGCTGCTGCATCTGGTGCCCGGCGACCCGGCGCTGGCGATGCTGGGCGAGTCCGCGTCGGCCAGCGACGTGGACGAACTGCGCGGCAAACTGGGTCTCGACCGGCCGCTCCCCGCGCAATACGTGCAGTTCGTGGCCGGGCTGGCGCAGGGCGATCTGGGGACGTCGTTCCGCTACAACACCCCGGTGGCCAGCGAGATCGGCCAGCGGCTTCCCCGCACCATGGAACTGGCGGCGGCCGCCATCCTGGTGGCCATCGTGCTGGCGATTCCGCTGGGGGTCGTGGGCGCGTTGTACCGCGGCACGGCTGTCGATCAGGCCGCGATGACGGTCTCGCTGCTGGGCATCTCGATGCCGAACTTCTGGCTCGGCCCGCTGCTGGCAATCGTGTTCGCGGTCGGGCTTGGGTGGCTGCCGGTCTCGGGGACCGGCACGTGGCGGCATCTGGTGCTGCCGGCCGCCACCCTCGGTGCGGCGCTGTCGGCCGTGCTGGCCCGGATGACCCGGGCGAGCCTGCTCGAGGAACTCCGGGAGTTGTACGTGCTCGCGGCCCGGGCGCGCGGGCTCTCGAAGTCGCGCGCGGTCATCCGGCACGCGCTGCGCAACAGCCTGATTCCCGTCGTGACGATCCTGGGCCTGCAGTTCGGCGCGGTGCTGACCGGCACGATCATCACCGAGACGATCTTCGCGTGGCCGGGCGTGGGCCGCCTGCTGATTCAGGCCATCAACTTCCGCGACTATCCGCTGGTGCAGGGCTGCATTCTGTTCATCGCGCTGACGTACGTGCTGGTCAACCTGCTCGTGGATCTGGCGTATGGCTGGCTCGATCCGAGGATTCGCTACGAATGACCCGCCGGCTGGGATTTGCCATCATCGCGTTGACCGCCGTCGGGGCGATTGCCGGCCCGTGGCTGGTGCCCCACGATCCGCACGTGCAGTGGCTGGCGCAGCGGCTGGAAGGGCCATCGTGGGCGCATCCGCTGGGGCTGGACGAACTGGGGCGCGACATCCTGGCGCGGCTGCTCGGGGGCGCGCGCATCTCGCTGTTTGTCGGTCTGTCGGTGGTCTCGGTCTCGGCCACGCTCGGCATCATCATCGGCGCCACGGCCGGGTACGCCGGCGGCCGCGTCGACAACATCGTCGGCCGCATCATGGACGTGCTGCTGGCGTTTCCCGGCATCCTGCTGGCGATTGCGCTGGTGGCGGTGCTGGGGCCCAGCCTGACCAACGTCGTGCTGGCGCTGGTGGTGATTGGCTGGGTCGGGTACGCGCGGCTGGTGCGCGGGCAGGTGCTCAAGATCCGCGAACTCGAGTACGTGCAGGCCGCGCGCGCGCTGGGCGCGCCGGTGTCGCGCGTGTTGTGGCGCCACGTGATTCCCGCCACGCTGCCGGCCGTCACCGTGCAGGCCACCATCGGCATGGCGGGCTCGATCATCGCCGAAGCCTCGCTGAGTTTCCTGGGCCTGGGGGTGCAGCCGCCCACGCCGAGCTGGGGCACGATGCTGGATGCGGGGCGCGCGCACCTGTTCGACGCGCCGCACCTGACGCTGTTTCCGGGGCTGGCGATTGCCCTGCTGGTGCTCGGGTTCAACTTCGTGGGCGACGCGCTGCGCGATCGCATCGATCCGCGCACTACCTGATCGTCTGCCGCAGGCGCCGCAACGCGGGGTCGCGCGGCGCCAGGGCCAGCGCCTGGGCGAGCGCCTCGCGTGCGCCGGCCTGGTCGCCGGTCTTCCAGCGGGCGTCGGCGAGCCAGCCCCACAGCGTGGCATCGGCCAACCCGTTTTCCCGCGCGCGTTCCAGATACGGCAGCGCGCCGGCAGGGTCACCGGCCGCCAGCGCCAGGCCACCGAGGCGGCGGCCGCGCGCGCTGCGGACCTCGGGCGCGGCCGTGTCGCCTTCAATCGCATCGAACCGCGCCAGCCATTCGCGCGCGTCCGCGTGGTGCCCGAGGGCTTCGGCCGCGTCCGCCAGGTAGAGGAACGCGTCGCGGTCGAACGGCGAGGTCGCCACGGCGTCCTGAAGCAGCCGCTCGGCCCCGGCCGCATCGCCGGTCAGGTGGAGCGCGCGCCCGTAGAGCGTGAGGCCTTCGCCGCGCCGCGCGCTGCCGCCCAGCGCTTCCTCGAGCAGGGCCAGGGCCTGCGCGGCCGCGGCCATGCGTCGGACGGCGTCCGGCGCCGCGTCGGCGCGCATCAGGTGCACGCGGCCCAGCGCCAGCACGACCTGGGAATCGGCCGGGAAGCGCGCGCGCGCCGCGGTCAGCGTCGTGAGCGCGATGTCGAACCGCCCTTGTCGCGCTTCCGCGAGGGCGATGGCCACGTCGCGCGATCCGCGGGCGTCGCTTGAGGCCAGCGCGGTGAGCTGCGCCATCTCGTCCACGACGCGCCCTTGCGCGCGGTAAATATCGGCGAGTTCCTCCCGCGCGGCGGTCAGCGCCGGGTTGGCCTGGATGGCGCGTTCGAGCGCCGCCACCGCGCCCGCCGTGTCCTGGGTGTCCCGCAGCGCCAACCCGAGCAGGTAGTGCGCCTCGTCGAACCCCGGTTCGAGCGCCAGCGCCCGGCGCAGCGGGTCCAGGGCAGTGGCCGGCTGTCCGGCGCGATAGCGGGCGAGGGCCAGCCGATAGAGCAGTGCTGGGTTCTGCCCGTCCACCTCCGCCGCCCGGCCGTACCACTCCGCCGCCTGGGCCCTGTCGCCGCCCCCGTCGTACAACCCGGCGAGGGCCAGCAGCGGGTCGGCCGCGCCCGGCTGCAGGCGCGCCGCTTCCAGATAATCGCGGACCGCCTCGTCCTGCCGGCGCTGGGCCTGATACGCCTGCCCGCGGCGCAGGTGCGCCACCATGGAGTCGGCCCGCAGGGTGATCGCGCCGCTGAAGGCCTCGATGGCGGCATACGTGTTGCCGGTCGCCAGGGCGGAATCGCCCGAGGCCATCAGGGCCCGGAATTGCTGGTCGTGGTTCAACTGCTGGACGACCAGCGCCGACGCCACCGCCAGACCCACGAGGCCTGCCACGGCCAGGACCAGTTTCATCGCGACCATATTACGGGAACCCTTCCGCGCCGGCGGGGTCTAACCGGGATAGGGGGAGTGCTACCATGCTGGGTGAGTCGGTTGTGAAGCCCATCCGTGCGTTCGCGTGGTCGGAGACGTCCTCCGCTTCACCGGCTGTCGAAGGACACGCCGAGTGGGCGAGCGACTGGGCGCAGGTCCAGCAGTGCGTGGCGGGCGACGAAGCCGCGTGCACCCGCCTTGTCACAGACCACCAGCGCATGGTCCATCAGCTCGCGCTGCACCTGCTGGGCGATCAGCAGGAAGCGCTCGACCTGTCGCAGGAGGTCTTCCTGCGGGTCTTCCGGACCCTGACCCAGTTCCGCGGCCAGTCCGCGTTGCGCACATGGATTTATCGCGTCGTGGTCACGCAGGCGTCCAACCGGCGCCGGTGGTGGCGGCGGCGCCATCAGGCGCAGCAGGTGGCCCTGGACGCACACGTGGCCGCGCACGGCGATCTGCCGGACCTGCGCGCGGCCGCCCAGCCTGACCAGGTGGCCGCCCAGCATCAGACCGCCCGGCTCGTGTGGGCGGCGCTCGATCGCATGCCGTTCGACCAGCGCACGATCCTGGTCCTGCGCGAAATCGACGGCCTGAGCTACGACGAAATCGCGTACTCGCTCGGCGTGGCCGTGGGCACCGTCAAGTCGCGCCTGGCCCGCGCCCGTGAACACCTGCGCGACCAGCTGAGGGCCACGTCATGAGCGCCCTCCGGTGTCGTGACGTGATTCGCGCGCTCGGCGCGTACGTGGACGAGGAGTTGCCGGGCGCGGAGCGCCTGGGGGTGTCCGATCACCTGGCCGAGTGTCCCGCGTGCGCCGACGACGTGATCGCGCTGCGCGACCTTGGGGACTCCCTGCGTCTGGTCGGCGCCCGCACGGCGACGCCGCCCGATGCGCTGGCCGGACTCGCCGGCGGCGTGACAAGCCGCATCTTCGCCGAGGAACAGCAGTCCTGGAGTGCCGCGTGGGGGCGCGCGTTCGACGACTGGCATTGGGTGGCGGTGGGCGTCGGGTCCGTGGCGGCCGCGCTGGTGTCGGTCACGCTGGTGTCGGTCATGGTGTATTCCTCCATCGCCCAGGTGATGCAGATGAATGCGCGGGCCGGTACGCTCTATCTGATTGCGTTGCCGCAGGGCGGGCAAGGCGAACCGGTGGTGATGCAGTACGAAGAAAGCCTGACGTCCACGACCGGTCCGGGCCGAGCGGACGCGAGCCTGGCGATGCCGGCGTCGTTTGGATGGCAGGCCGAGCGCGCCCTCGTGGCCGCGCTCGACGCCACGCTGATGCGCAACGACCACCAGGTGAACCTGCGTGATTTTTCCTCGGACGATCGTGAGGAGATTCTGGCGCTGCTCAAGGAGATCGCCCAGATTCGCTATCAGGAACCCGTGCGGCGCCCCGCCGGCCTGACCAACGTGAGCGGCATGCACCTGGTCATGACCACGTCAGTGGTTGCCTCCGGGATTTAGCGTACCCCGGCAGCGCTTGACGTCACGTTCTGCATCACATCCACCGCGCGCACCACGAGCCGCGCCGCATCGGCGGCGGTGGGCAGCGTGATCTCGAAGTGTTCCTCGCGTGAATCGGCCAGGCCATCCACCGGCCGCAGGGCCTGCCATTCCTGTCCGCCAATCGAGTAGTCCACGCGGTGCACCCCGCTGTGGCCGTCGGTCACGCGCACGGCCACACGCGCGCCCGTGACGGTCAGGGTGATGACCGGGGGCGTGTTGTCCACATCCACCGCGTCGCTTTCCCTGTCGCCCGTCAGCGCGCGGTCGGGCGTGTTCGACAAGGCGTCGATCGCGGTCACGCGCGTCAGGTACCGGCCGTCGGGCACCGACGTGGTATCCCACACGAACAGCGGCTCGTTCAGGTGATCACGCAAGAGGCGCCACGTGGTGTCTCCTTCGCGGCGATAGTGCAGCGCGAACTGCAGGCGGTCGGCATCCGGGTCTTCGGCTTTCCATGCGAGCGTCTGCAGGCCGCGCTGGAACATCGGGCGGCCCAGCGTCGGCGCGCCGGCGGTGTTCGGATCGCCGCCGGGCGGCCGCCGCGCATCCGCCACGGCGTCGTCGAGACCGGCAATGGCGCCTTCTTCGCTCGAGAAGGGCCGCTGGAACACCACGCCCGCCGGGTGCACCGTCATCTCGGTCACGAGCGGGCGCAGGTTGCGGGGCAGATACGCCGTCGTCACGGACGTGATCGTGGGCGCGAGAGCACCGGGCGTCAGGGTCGCGCGCCACTGCAGGAACCGGGCCGTGGGACTCTGGATGGCGTGGCCGCTGGCCTGCGGAGCGGGCGCGGTCCATGGACTCCACGAGTCGTCGGGTGCCTCCGTGTTCCCCGAACGGGTCTGAAGCGCGACGGCGCCCGTGCCTTCCCAGCGGATCGTGCCCCACTGCGCCAGCGTCTTCGCGTCACGCACCGGGGAGAGATACGTGGGCGCCGTGGCGGGGCCGCCGCCGATCGCAATCACCCGGCCGGGGTTCGCGGTGACGCCCAGCACGCGCGTGCCGTCAACCGCCAGGCGCGTGACCTGCTTCGCATCGGCGGTGTTGACGAGCGCGACCGAGACACCCGTGGAGGCCGAGCGCGACACCTGATACAGGCGCCCCTCCGGTCCGGTGGCCACCATCAGCGTGGTGTCGTTGACCACGGCGATGTCGTAAATGGCGTCGTTGGTGTCCCAGACGGCATCCCAGATGCCGTCGGCGGCGACATGGTAGATCACCGATCGGCGGGCCGGTGCCGTCGCGGGCGCCGACGCCGGCGTGGTCGCCGTGGCGCCGCCCACCGTGATCGTCACGCTGCCGGTCAGGTTGGATTCGGCCGGCGCATCCCCGCCGGCCGTCAAGGTCGCCACGTAGACCGACCCGTCGGCCGCGGGGCGAATGGACCGCAACTCGGTCTGGCCAGGCTCGAACACCACGAAGGGGCGGTCGGTGTCATCGAAGCGGTACAAGCGCGCGGGCGTCTCGGTGCCCGCGAACATCCGGCCGGCGCTGTCCACCCCCAGGCTCACCACGTGTCGGGCGCTGGGTCGATAGACGACGCGCGAGGTACCGTCGGGATCGACCCGATACACCACCGCCGGGTGCCCGGCGCCCACCCAGAGCCGGCCTTGCCGATCGAAGGCCAGGGCCCAGATATACGGCTCGGCGGGATCGAAGAACACGCGTGACGTGCCGTTGGGTTCGATGACGTGCACGCGGCCGTCCGGCGAACTTGCCGCGAAGACGCGGCCGTTCAGCAGCGCGATCGCGTGAACGCCGGATGGCTCCACGTCGAGCACCGTCTCGACCTGCGCACCCCGTCCGCGCACGACGCGACCGTCCCCGCCCGTGCCGGCGTACCACGTGCCGTCGGCGGCGCGGACCAGGCTCCACGCCTGTGGCGCGGCCAGGTCGGTCACCACGGTGGTCATCGGCGCGACCACAAGGCGGCCGGCGGCGTCGATGGAGACGCCGGTGGGCGTGCCTTTGAGGAACTCCGTCTGCGAGGCGACGGTCCAGAACACCGGCCCGGAGGCCAGCATCGGCACGGCGGCCGCGAGGGTTCCGGCGGCCACGATGGACAGCGCGAGTGCACGAGTGCGATTGATCATGGATGTGAGGGCGGAAACACGGGGCGAAGCGTGACGGTCAGTTCGCGCGAGCCGCGGACGACGCGGGGTAACCGGCGATCCCAGGCGCCGACCACCGAGCGCGTCAGCGCGGTCGCCGCGACGGACGTGTCGGCGCCCAGGACGGCCTGCACGGACGCGGGGAGCGAGGGGAGCGACTCGCCGGCGGCGGCGGTGCCGGCGGCCGCCGTGAGCAGGCGCACGTAGAGGCGGTTGCCGCCTCGGGCATTCCGCAACCGCGCGAACAGGGCCTCAATCGAGAGCGGCGCGGCCGGGCGCAGTTCCTTCTGCTCCAGCGCCGCGAGCCCGGGGCCGTCCGTCACCAGCACCGTCACGGGGCCGTCGGCCTGCGCGGGCATCGTGATCGGCAGGGAGATCACCTCGGTGCCGCCGCGGTACTGCCGCATCAGGACGTGCAGCGTGTGCGTGCCCCCCAGCGTGGGGCGCGTGGTGTCGAGCCAGACGCGTTCGATGGTGGCGTAGTCCTCGGCTTCCGACACGCGGAGCGTCAGGTCCAGCGTGCGCGGCAGCGCGGGGCCGAAGGTGTTGGTGGCCATGACGCCGAGCGGGGTCATGGCGGCGGCGGCCGCCAGCGACAGAGCCTGGTCGCCGGTGAACGCATCGTCGATCGGGAGCGTGCCGAGGCCGTCGTAGGTGACCGTCCCGTGCGCCGCAATCGAGGTGACACCCGACTGACGCTCGTAGGTGGTGAGCGAGTTGAGGATGGCGACGTAAGCGAACAGCGGCGTGAGGCTCTGATCGTGCAGGACCTGGAACCGGAGACTTTTGGTCCCGGCGCGCGCGGACTCGATCGTGACGGTCACGTCGAGTTCGTCGGGACCGGCGCCGAGCACGCCGCCGACCGCCGTGGCGCGGTCCTGCGTCATGCGGCCGATCACCGGCCCCATCGCGGCGATCTTCATGGACGCATCGAGGCTGGGCAGCACCGTGATGACCTGCGCGCGGGTCATCGGCATCGACGTCGGCCCCTGGTTCAGGAACGGGTGGCCGAAGGCATAGACGCGGGTGCCGTCGATGTGGGTGACGGTGCCCGTGGCGCCCATTTCCATGTCGCCTCGCAGGAACGTCATGCCGACGGGATCGCCGGGCCGCAGGGCGTGTCCCGGGGCCGCCGCGCGGCCGGACTGTCCGGTCGTGGCGAAGGCCGGCACCGCCTGCTGCAACTGCGACTCCACCGTGGGGCTCAACCCTGACGCGACCATCGCCGCGCCAATCGGCCGCAGGCGCGGCGCCCAGTCGGCGATTGAGGGCGCGCCCACCACGTCGGTGGGTCGCAGGGGCGAGGGCAGCGGGGCCGAGGCGCGGGCCACCAGGCGGCCAAGCGACGCGAAGACCTGCTGCGGGGTGGCGGGCCAGGTGAGATCGAACTCGCCGCTCTGGGCGCGGGGCGCCTGGCTGTTGACCGCGTCCACCATCTCGGCGATCGGGGTGATGCCGGCGATGGGTTCTCGCGGGAACGTCCCCAGCGAATACGAGACGGCGCCGACGAGCCGGCCGTCGATGTAGACCGGGCTCCCGCTCATCCCCTGGATCACGCCGGTCGTGGCGAGCGGCCCGCCTTCAAGGCGCGCCAGGATGAGGTCGCGGCCCGGGGCCACGGCGTTGCGGAGCACCCCGAGGATGTGGGCGCGAAACTCGTCGAGCGTGTCGCCGGCGTATACGGTCCGGCCGATCCCGACCATGCCGGGCCGGATCTCCGCCACGGGCAGAAAGGGCGACTGGGCGCCCGGGGCGCTGAAGGCGCCAACGGCCAGAACCACCGTCGCCATGAGACGGATCGGACGAAGCGAATGGGAATGCAGCACGGGTGTCCCACTGGTTATAACACGCGCCAAGTTGACGCATCGGGCAGCCGTTTGGTACCCTCACAGCGTTTCTTGTGATGGCGCACCTGTCCCACTCCCGTCTCGCCTCCCGCCCCGCGGCCTCCTGGTCGTATTGGTGGTGGTATGCCGCCCGTACTGAAGGGGACGCCGCGCGCCGGTAGTGCATCACTCGACGCGAACAGTTTCAGGCCCCTTCAGTCACTCGCTGAAGGGGCCTTTTTTATTATGCCGACGACTCGGATCGTGCACACCGTGACCGCCAGCGACATGACGTCGCTGCGCCAGGGTCGAGATCAGGCGGGCAGCGCCGATCTGGTCGAGCTCCGTCTGGACGGGGTGCGTGACGCGGACGTCGCGGGTGCCCTGTCGGGGCGGACGCGGCCGGCGATTGTCACGTGCCGTCCGGCCTGGGAGGGCGGCGCGTTTGACGGCGATGAAGACACACGCCGTCGCCTGCTGAATCAGGCCGTGGCGCTCGGGGCGGAGTTCGTGGACGTGGAGCGCCGCGCCACCTGGCGGCCGGACCGGCGCGCGTCGCGCACGCAGCTGATTCTGTCCGACCATGCGTTCGGCGAGGTGCCGCGCGATCTCGACGCGCGCGTGGCGTCCATGCGGGCCGAGCAGGCCGACGTCGTGAAGATTGCGGCGATGCCGCAGCGCGCGGCGGACTGCCTCGCGCTCAGAGCTGCCGCCGGTGGGCAGCCGGCCACGGTCGTCATCGGCATGGGCGCGTTTGGCCGCGTCACGCGCGTGCTGCCGTCGCGGTTTGGCTCCTGCTGGACGTATGGCGGCGCCGCGGCCCCCGGCCAGTGCTCCGTGGACGAACTCAGCCGGCAGTTCCGCGTGCGCGACGTGTCGGCCGCCACCGAGGTGTACGGCGTCACGGGACACCCCCTCGAGCACTCGGCGTCGCCCGCCATGCACAACGCGGCGTTTCAGGCGATGGGACGCGATGCCGTGTACGTGCCGCTGGACGCCGTGAGCGTGGACGACGCGCGGGAGGTGGCCGAGGCGCTGGGGCTGCGCGGACTCAGCGTCACCGCGCCGTTCAAACACGGGTGGCCGCTGGGACCGGCCGATCATGACGATGAGGCCTCGCGGCGCCTGGGCACGATCAACACGTTGAAGCGCACCGGCGACGGGTGGCTCGGCCGGAACGTGGACGGCGACGGATTCCTCGACCCGCTGGACGCGCGGGGCGTGGCGCTGCGCGGGTCGCGCGTGGTGGTGCTGGGCGCCGGCGGCGCCGCGGGTGCGGTGGCGCGGGCGCTTCTGTCGCGCGGCGCGCGCGTGGCCCTGAGCGCGCGCCGGCCGGATGCGGCCGAGGCGCTGGCGGCCGCGCTTGGCGCGGGCGTCGCGGCCTGGCCCCCGGGCGGGGAGTGGGACATGCTGGTGAATGCGACGCCGGTAGGCACCTGGCCGGCTGCCGCCGACGCGCCGGTGCACTTTGGACTCCTTGCCGCGGCCGTCGTCTACGACCTGGTCTACAACCCGGAGGAGACCGCGCTGCTCCGGGCCGCCCGGGCCGCGGGGTCGCAGGCCATCGGCGGGCTGGAGATGCTGGTCGGACAGGCCGTCCGCCAGAGCGCATGGTGGACAGGGCAGACGCCGCCCGCGGCGGTGATGGCCGCGGCGGCTCGCGCGTGGATCGCGGCCCGGATCGTTCGTGAATCAGGTGAGTGATGAAACAGACATCGTTTGAAGACTTCGTGGAGTTGTCACGGCGCGGCACCTTCGTGCCGGTGTGGCGCGAGATCATGGCGGACCTGCTCACGCCGGTCTCGGCGTTCCTGAAGATCGCCGAGCACTCCGACTACGCCTTCCTCCTCGAGAGCGTGGAAGGCGGGGAACACGTCGGCCGCTATTCGTTCCTCGGCAAGGATCCGTTCCTGGTGGTGCGCGGACGCACGGGGGCGACGACGATCGAGCAGGCGGGCGCGGCGATCACGCGGCCGGAGACGCTGATTGAAACCCTGCGCGGCCTGATGGCGGAGTTCTCGTCGCCGTACGTGCCGGACCTGCCGCGGTTCACCGGCGGCGCCGTCGGGTACTTCGATTACGACACCGCCGAGTGGTTCGAGCCCGTCGTGGCCCGCGACGACGCGCCGCTCGATCGGGATCAGGCCGCGTTCATGGTGTTCGACACCGTGCTGGCCTTCGACCACGTGAAGCACCGGATTCTGGCGATCTCCAACGCCCGCGTGCGCCCGGGCGAAGACCTGCGGTCGCTGTATGACTTCGCCGTGGCGAAGATCGATTTCCTGGAACGCGAGCTCGATCGGAATCTGTCACGCAGCGCGCGCCGCGAAGGCGCGGCGCTGGTGCTGGAGGCGGCGCAGACGCAGCCCGCGTTCGAGGCGTCGGTGCGCACGATCCAGGGACACATCGCCGCGGGGGATGTCTATCAGGCCGTGCTGTCGCAGCGCTTCGACGCGCGCACCGGCGCCGCGCCCTTTGATGTGTATCGCGCGCTGCGGCACGTCAACCCGTCGCCCTACATGTTCTTCATCCGCATGGGAGCCCAGTCGATCATCGGCGCGTCGCCCGAGATGCTGGTGCGGGTGGAAGGCTCGCACGTCGAGACGCATCCGATCGCGGGCACGCGCCGCCGCGGCGCGACGCCGGACGAGGATCAGCGCCTGGCCGATGAACTCCGGCGCAGCGAAAAGGAACGGGCGGAGCACGTGATGCTCGTCGATTTGGGCCGCAACGACCTGGGGCGCGTGTGCCAGGTCGGCAGCGTGCGCGTGCCGCAGTACATGGCGCTGGAGCGCTTCTCGCACGTGATGCACCTGGTGTCACGCGTGGACGGACAGCTGGCGGACGGCTGCGATCGGCTGGATGCGCTGGTCGCCACGTTCCCGGCGGGCACTTTGACGGGCGCGCCGAAGATTCGCGCGATGCAGATTCTTGGCCGGCTCGAGCCGACCCGGCGCGGGCTGTACGGGGGAGCGGTCGGGTACCTCGACTTTGCCGGCAACCTGGACTTCTGCATCGCCATCCGCACCATCGGGATGCAGGGTGACGTCGCCCACATCCAGGTCGGCGCCGGGATCGTCGCCGATTCCCATCCCACGGCGGAGTACGAGGAGACTCGCGACAAGGCCCGCGCCCTCATTCAGGCGCTGGAAATGGCCGAGCGCGGGATTTAGGCATGGTGTTTCTCTTAGACAACTACGATTCGTTCACCTGGAACCTGGCGCACCGGCTCGGCGAGCTGGGCGCCGAGGTGCAGGTGGTGCGCAACGACTTACTCACCGTCGATGAAATCGCGGCGCGCCGGCCGACTCATCTTGTGATTTCGCCGGGGCCGGGCCGGCCGGAAACCGCCGGCGTGTCCATTGACGCCGTGCGCCGGTTCGCCGGACAGATTCCGGTCCTGGGGGTGTGCCTCGGCCACCAGGCGCTGTCGATTGCCTTCGGCGGCCGCGTGGAGCGCGCGGCGGCGCCGATGCACGGCAAGACGTCGCTGGTGGCGCATGACGGCCGCGGGATCTTCACCGGCGTCGCCCAGCCGTTCGAGGCGGGCCGCTACCACTCGCTGCTCGTGCCCCGCGACGGCGTGCCGCGGGATTTTGACATCTCCGCCTGGGTCGCCGACGAGGGTGCTGACGGCACCGTGATGGCATTGCGACACGCCACGTGGCCGGTGAGCGGTGTGCAGTTCCACCCCGAGTCGGTCCTGACCCCGGCCGGACACCAGGTGTTGCGGAATTTTCTGGAGACGCGCTGATGTTTGCAGATCTGCTGGAAAAATTGAGGCGCCATGAGGACCTCACGTCCGACGAGGCCGCGCGCGCGATGGGCGTGATCATGGACGGTGAGGCACAGCCGGCGCACATGGCCGGATTGCTGATGGCGCTGGCGCTCAAGGGCGAGCGGCCCGACGAGATGGTCGGGTTCGCCCGCGTGATGCGCGAGCGCGCCGTGCCGCTGCCGTCACCGGTGGGACCGGTGTTTGACACGTGCGGCACCGGCGGTGATGGCGCCCACACGTTCAATGTCTCGACGGCGGCCGCGGTGGTCCTGGCGTCGTGCGGCGTCCAGGTGGCCAAACACGGCAATCGCGCGGTGTCGAGCCGGTGCGGCAGCGCGGACGTGTTCGAGGCGCTGGGCGTCGCGCTGGATGCGCCTGCCGAACGCGTCGTGAAGGCGCTGACCACGGTGGGCCTGGCCTTCTTTTTTGCGCCCGCGTGGCACCCCTCGATGCGGCATGCCGGGCCCACGCGGCGTCAACTCGGCGTCCGCACGGCCTTCAACCTGCTGGGTCCGCTGACCAATCC
>JANLHE010000306.1 GCA_024653875.1 Acidobacteriota bacterium | reverse complement strand
CAGGACCCCAGGACCCCTATTTGACGCTCGCCTCCAGCGTCACCGTCATCGACCCGCGATACGCATTCGACACCGGGCACCCGGCTTCGGCGGCCTTGGCCACCTCGGCGAAATCCGCCGCGGCGATGCCCGTCAGGCCTTCGGCCACCACGGACAGCGCCGAGGTGGTGATCTTGATCCCGCCCTCACCCTTGTCCGCCGTCACCTTGCAGGTGATGTGCGTCTTGGCAATCGCTCCGCCTTTGCGGCCCACCGTGGCGTTAAGCGCCATCGCGAAGCACGCCGCGTGCGCGGCGGCCATCAATTCCTCTGGACTGGTCACCCCTTCCGGCTCGCCGATGCGGCGCGGGAACGTGACGGGCAGCGAGAATGCGCCCGATCCGGCCGCGACCGTACCGGTCCCTTCCATGATCGGCCCGGCCCACTTGATGGTGACGTGACGTGAAAACTCCATGTGCTCTCCCTTGATACTCAGAACAGATTCACCGGCGCGCGCCGGTCTTTTTTGCCTTGCCGATTTTCGACGTGAGGGCCGTCTGCACGACGGCGCCGGCGATGGCGAGCGCGACCCACCCGGCCGTCACCCATCGACTGCCGGGCAGCGGCCCCGCGGCGTACACCACCCAGATATTGTCGGGCGTCACCGACAGCCCGTTGACACGGTCGCCGAGCAGCGCCAGGCCGCCCACGATCAACGTCCACGATCCGGCCAGCGCCGTGCCGATGATCACCACGTGGCGCGCGACCGACAGCGCGCCGAGCGCGCCCAGCACGGCCATGATGACCAGGAGCGCGGTGGGCGGGTCGCCGCCGATGGCGCGCCACACCAGGTGCAGGCCCAGCGACGCCAGGCCCGCGCCAATCAAACCCACGCCGATGAAGTACGCCGCGATCATCAGCCCCGCGCCGATGAGTCCGCCCACGGCGGCGGCCATCACCAGCGCCCACACGTTGGCGGTGCCCATCACCGACGAGGTCACCATGGCGCCCAGGATGAACCCGTAGACGCCCAGGACGATGCGGAAGAGGCGGTAGCCCGCAAAACACGCGACACCACCGCTCACGGCGAGGATGACTGCAGCAGGCATGGCGTACGCGGCCGGAATCATCCCCCGATTATAGGGGTGATTCACGCGTGTGGGATGATTCCCCCGTGTCCACGCCCTCCGCATCTGCTGACCAGCCGGGACGCCGGCCACGGTCTCGCCGGCCCGGGCTGATGGGCCTGTTGCTGGCCGCCGCCGGCCTGGCGCTGCTGATTTGGCAGGTCCAGCTTGTCGGCGTGGATCACATCGGCGACGGATTTCGGGAGGTCGGCTGGCGCGGCTTCCTCGCCATTCTGGGATTGTCGCTGTTCCGGTTTGCCTCCCGATCGCTGGCGTGGATCACGCTGATCGGCCGGCCCGTCCCGCTGCGTAGCGCCACGGCCGCCACGATCAGCGGCGATGCGCTGGGCAATCTCTCCTTCCTCTCGCTGCTGGTCTCCGAGCCCGCCAAGGCCATGTACGTCACGCGCCACGTCCCGGCCGCGGAGGCGTTTGCGGCGCTGGCCGCCGAGAACTTCTTCTACAGCGTGTCCGTCGCGAGCGTGATCCTTGGCGGCACCATCACGATGCTGGCCACGTTTGTCCTGCCGGAGTCCTTGCGCGCCGTGATGTGGCTGTCGCTGGCGGTCATGGCCGGCGTGCTGGGCGCCGCGGTGTGGCTGGCGCGCGCGCGGCCGGCACTGTGCGCGCTCGCCAGGCGGTGGCTGGTGCGCACGCCGGGCAGCCGCCTCGATCGCGTGCTGGACCGGCTCCAGCACGTCGAGACACAGACGTATGCCGCGTTGTCGGCGAGCCCCTGGCGGCTCGGCGTGGTGATTCTGTGCGAGGCGGCGTTTCACCTGGCCAGCATTGCCGAGGCGTGGCTGACGCTGACCCTGCTGACCGGCTCGGCCACGTGGCTCAACGCGTTCCTGCTCGACACCGTGAACCGATTCGTGAACGTGGTCTTCCGCGCGGTCCCCTTGCGCATGGGCGTGGACGAGTTCACGACGTCCGGCTTCACGGAATTGCTGGGCTTGGGCCCCGCCGCGGGCCTCACGATGGCGCTGGTCCGCAAGGCCCGGCTGCTGGTCTGGGCCGGGATTGGTCTCGCGCTCCTGGGCCGGCGGGCCCTCTCACGTTAGGGGCTCGCGCCGGGGTCAACGGGGTTATCCTCTCGCATGGCCACAATCCTCGTGGTAGATGATGAGCCGCCCATTCGACAGCTTGTCGCGCGGATCCTCGAGCGCCAGGGACACCGCGTCATCGCGTGCGGAGACGCCGCCTCCGCGATGGCCGTCACCGAGGCCGTCGACCTCCTGCTGGTGGATTTCGTGCTGCCCGACCTCAATGGCCGCGACCTGACGGCGCGATTGCGCGAGCGTCAACCCGGCCTGCCGGCCATCCTGATGTCGGGGTATCTGCCCGATCCGGAACTGGCGCCGCCCGCGCCCTCCATGTTCATGCAGAAGCCGATGCGGCCGGCCGCCATCGTCGAGATGGTCGATCGGATGCTGGCGGGCACGTAGTCAGAGCAGCTGGAGCCGGCGCAAGGTGTCTGCCGTGTGCGGGGCCGCGGCCGGATTCCCGCGCAGCCGCTCGACCAGCGCGGCCAGATCCTCCGGCGTGTCGATGTCGTGCCAATCCGCCACGCGATGCACCGTCAGGCCCTGGCCCTGCGCGGCGGCCTCGGTATCGTTGAGCATGTCCGGCGTGCCCCATCGCACCTGGGACAACAGGTCGGGCACGCGACCGGAACGCGCGGTCACACCGAGCAGGTAGTAACTGCCATCACCCGACGGCCCCGTGACCACCGCCTGCGGCTCTTCCTGAAGAATGCGGACGGCTTCCTGAAGGCACGAGACCGGCACGTCCGGCACGTCGTTGCCCACGAGCACGACCTGTGAAAACCCGGCGGCCACGAGGTCGTCGATGACGTGTTGCAGGCGCTCGCCGAGCGTGACGCCGCGCTGCGGTAGGAGGCTATTCCAGGGAATGGACGGCCGCGTCATGCGCAGCCCTTCAACGGGAAGCGTGACGGCCACTTTCAACGTGACATCGGGGAGGGTGTTCACGCGCGCGACCAGATCATCAAGAAACGCCAGCGCCACCTCGCGGCGGGCCTCGGCCTCAGCCAGGACGGGCGCGAGTCG
>JANLHE010000305.1 GCA_024653875.1 Acidobacteriota bacterium | reverse complement strand
CGGGCGAGTGGGTCTGGTATTGTTCCAGCCGCCCGTATGCGCGTCTTGCACATCGCTCCGACGTTCTTCGACGCCGCATCGGTCATCGGCGGCGCCGAGCGTTTTACCTGGGAACTGGCCAGGGCGATGGCGCACACGGCCGACGTCACGCTGCTGACGTTTGGCCCCCGCGCGTTCGCGCACGAGCGCGATGGCGTGCAGGTGCAGTGCCTCAAGCACTGGGGAGGCATCGGGCACTCGCTGATGCCGGACCCCGTGCGCTGGTCCTTCGTCCGGGCGCTTCGCGCCGCGGACATCGTGCACTGCTACCAGGTCGATGTCATGTCCACCAATGCGGGCGTCCTGGGCGCGCGGGCCCTTGGGCGTCCGGTGTTCGTGACCGACCTCGGTGGCGGCTACGCGCGAATGCCCTCGCGGTGGCTGCCCATCATGCGCCTGGCGACGGCGTACCTGCTCATCAGTGATTACTCCCGGCAGCTGTGGCTGCAACGGCCCCGGTTCCGGAGGCCCGATCACCTCGACGTGATCTACGGCGGCGTCGACACCGACCACTTCTCGCCGGGGGGCGCCAAGGATCCGTCGATGGTCGTCTTCGTGGGCCGCCTGGTGGCGCACAAGGGGGTGGAGCACCTGATCGATGCGATCGGCGCCGGTCAGCGCCTGCATGTGGTGGGCCGCCCGTACGATCAGGCGTATCTCGCCTTTCTTCGCGACAAGGCCCGGGGCAAGAACGTCGTCTTTGAACACGACGTCGACGATGCCGGCCTGGTGGAGCGGTATCGGCGCGCGGCCGTCTCGGTGTTGCCGTCGGTCGCGACGAACTACCGCGGGGTCGTGACCGGGCACGCCGAACTGTTCGGCCTGGCCGCGGCGGAGGCGATGGCCTGCGGGACGGCGACGATCGTGACCAACACCGCGTCCTTGCCTGAAGTGGTGGCCGACCAGGAGACCGGCTTCGTGGTTCCGCCCGGGGATGCGGGCGCCCTCGCGAGGCGGATCGGCCAGTTGTGCGGGAACCCTGGGCTGGCGGCGATGATGGGGACCGCGGCCCGCCGCCGCATCATCGGGCAATTCACCTGGGACGCGACGGCGCGCCGGTGCCTGGCCGCGTACGCCCGTGCGATCAATCCCGGCGCGGCGGTGTAGGCCATAATGAACGCGCCCATCATGCCCTCATCGCGCGTGCTTGAAATCGGCGCCGGCCGGGATCGATCGATTGCGGGCGCGGTCACCGTGGATCGCGTGGCGTCAACCGGACCCGACGTGGTGCACGATCTGGACATCACGCCGTGGCCGTTCGCCGATGGCGCGTTCGACTTCGTCAGGTGCAAGGACGTGATCGAGCACGTGTCCGATGTGGTGAGGATCCTGGAAGAAATTCACCGGGTTCTTGCCCCCGGGGGCCGCGTCGAGATTGTCACGCCGCATTATTCGTGCGCGAACTCCTGGACGGATCCGACGCACAAACATCATCTGGGTTTCTTTTCGTTCGACTATTTTACCGGCGCCAATCAGTGGGACTTCTATTCGGGCGTGCGGTTCACGATGACCGACAGGCGCCTCAAGTTCTACGGCCGCTACAAGAACCGGCACTGGGAGTGGCTGGCCAATCGATGGCCCGGCTTCTACGAGGAACATCTCGCGTGGATCGCCCCGGCGTGGTACATCCGCGTCGTGCTGACCGCTGTCAAGTAACACGGAGGTCGCCCGCGTCCCTCACTTGAACGACACGTGCAGGTAGACCGAATGGCGCCCGTAGGTCTCGTAGAACGGTTTGAACGGCACGCCGGCGATCGAAAACCGCAGCGTCGCCGGATCGCCGGCGATGGATCGGCTGATGTCGTTGGCGTCGAGGACGACCGGGCGCCAGTCGGTGCGCGCGCCCGTTTCTTCGGCGGCCAGCAGGACCGGCCCGTAGAACACGCTGGCGACGTTGGGCTGATCCATCAGGTGATCGAGGCGGAACG
This sequence comes from Acidobacteriota bacterium, assembly GCA_024653875.1. GTDB lineage: Bacteria > Acidobacteriota > Vicinamibacteria > Vicinamibacterales > SCN-69-37 > SYFT01. The sequence goes on along the minus strand of JANLHE010000305.1, from coordinate 2,491 downwards.
TGAACGGCATCGTCACCTCGATGGTGTCGCCGTCGCGCCAGGCGCGCGAGAGCGTCGCGTAGCTGCCCGGCGCCGCCTTCACCGCCTCGTCGCGGCCGTTGATCTTCACCGAGAATCCACGGGTGGCCCAGCCGGGCACCCGCAGCTTCAGATCGAACCGCCCCGCGCCCTTGACGATGAGGGTCGTGGTGTCGGCGGCGGGGAAGCCGGTGACCTGCTGCACGGTGACCTTGCGCTCGGTCCAGGTCAGCGTCGACGGGATGAAGAGGTTGACGTACAGGGCCGAGTGGTCCGCGCCGTGGAAGTAGATCGTGTCCTGCAGCTTGGTGTGGCTCTCGAGCGCCGTGCCGTTGCAGCAGGTGAAGCCGTTCATGTTCGCGTTGCCGAACCGCTTCTGCGCGCCGGGATTGAGGGGCACGTGATACGTGTTGCCCGCGTCCTGCTCCGCCACCGAGGCCAGGATGTGGTTGTAGAGCGCGCGTTCGTAGTGATCCATGTACTTCGCGGTCTGGTCGTACATAAAGAGCTGCCGGTCGAGTTTCAGCAGGTTGTACGTCGCGCACGTCTCGTTCTGGCCGCCTGACGCGAGGCCGTTTTCCCACAGCGTGTTCGGCTGGATGGGGAAACACTCCGCGTTGTTCGGATTCCTCGCGCCGGCCACGCCGCCGATGCTGTACATGTAGCCGGTGTTGACGATCTCCCAGAAGTTGGAGGCGATCATGTAGTACGGCAGTTCCTTCGTGTTGCGGAACGTCTCGAGCGCTCCCGTGATTTGCGGGATGTGCTGGTTGGCGTGCCTGCCGCGGATGGTGTCGACGCCCTTGGCCAGGCCGTGGTCGTGGTTCGCGTTGCCGAAAAAGAAGTTGGTGTTGTCGAACAGCTTGGCGGTGTCCAGGAACCGGCGCTCGCCCGTGAGGCGGAATAGCCGCGCCATGGCCTCGTTCATGCCGCCGTATTCGCCGGCGATGTACCGGCTCCACATGCGGATGCGCGTCTCGGCCGGCAACGCGTTCAGCCGCGTGTGGACCCAGCCGCCCATGCCCTGGGCGATTTCAAGCGCCTTCGTGTTGCCCGCGACTTCGTAGGTGTCGAGCAAGCCGGCGAGGATCTTATGCAAAGTGTAGTACGGCGCCCAGATCTGGCTGTCCTGCGCGCCGTAGCTGGCCCCGCGCTCGAGCATGATGAACTGGTCCGGCGGATAGGCGCTGATGAAGCCCGCGCCCCAGTTCCAGTAGTCGGTGCGGATGGCGTCGGCTCTGAGGTTCGAGTCGTAGCTCTGGCGACCCGGGCCCATCGGCACGGCCGTGGGATCGGCGACGGACGGCCCGCCTTGCCGCGCCGGCCGGCCCGACTTGCGCGACAGGTCGTACAGCGTATCCACCAGGTAGTTCATCTTCTTGAGGAACGTCGCCTGCAGCGCCGGGTCATACCCGGTGCTCGCATACGCCTGCGCGATGGCCGTCAGGTAATGGCCGCTTGCATGCCCTCGCAACCTCGTCGTCTGGCTGTCCCAGCCCTCCAGTCGCGTGGCGCCCGCCGGTTGCGGCTGGCCGAACGCCTCCCTGAAGTTGTAGAGAAAGCTGTCGGGATTGGTGGCCGCGAGACCGCGCAGGAACTTGTCGCGGTTCTTGATGAAGGGCGTGTCGCGGCCCTGTGCGTCGCGATCGAGCACGACGCGGTTGAGCGGGAACGCCTCCACCAGGCGGTCTGGCGGCGTCGCCGTGCCGACCGGCACCGTGATGATGACCGTGGCCTTCGGCTGAAAGCGCGTGCCGGGCACGAGGCCGCTCACGGTGTACGTGCCGGGCGTGAGCACCGACGAGTTGTCGGTGGGTGAGGGCCAGATCACGCGGGCTTCGCCCGCCACGCCGCCGGCGTAGGTGGCGGGAATGGACGACGGAAGCCGCGGCATCATCCCGGCGACCGTCTCCACGGTGATGTCGGGAACGGTGGTCAGCCGTGCGGCAAACACTGATTCGCGCGGGATGTTCGCGGTCGAGATCGCCGGCGGGGCGCCACGGCCGCGCCCGCGCGCCGACTGCGTGGCCGCCAGCGCGTTCCGGCGAATGGTCGCGATGGGCTCATCGCCGAGCGCGATGCGATAGAGGCGGATGTCGCGCAGCCGTCCATGAAGAGTGGGCGCGCCCTCGTCCTGCACGCGTCCGAGGAACAGCCGGTTGAGGGTGGACCCCTGAGGGACGAGCTGCGCAGGTGTCACGTTGACGTTGGTCGCCTGGCCCGCGCGCATGCCGTCGATGTAGGCGGTCAGCACGCGGCTGGCGGGATCGAGCACCACGGCGAAATGGATCCACTGGTTCTCCACCACCGGCTTGGCCGGCGTCTCGCCGCGGACCTGGCCGGCCACGACAACCGACGCGCGGAACCCCTGTGAGTCAACGCCGGCGAACAACCGCGTTGCCGGGCTGTGGCCGAAGTCGAAGACCGGGCCGGACGCGCGCGTGGGCAAGTACAACCACCCGACGACGGCGAT
>JANLHE010000302.1 GCA_024653875.1 Acidobacteriota bacterium | reverse complement strand
AACCGGCGCCTCCTTCGATGGTCGGCGCGTTGCCCGTGAGCGCCAGCGTGCGCCCGTCAGGGGACACGGCAAGTGAACGAAACCGGCCCTGGATAACTTCTTGAGGCTCGCCGGACGGCAGTGGCACCCGGAGCACGCGCGAGCCCAGCAGGCCGTAGATGGCGCGGCCGTCCGGCGACCACGTCACACCGTTGTACACCTCGCCCGGCTGGAGCGCGATCTCCCGGACCGTCTGCTTTCGCGTGAGATCGACGACCCGCACGGTGGCGCCGCCGCTTGCGGAGCGGACGTAGACGAGCGACGTGCCGTCGCGAGACAGCTGGGCGGTGGCCCAGTTCATCTGCCGATCTTCATGGAGCACTTTCGGCGCACCACCGGCCGGACGGACCAGATAGACGCCCGGTGTGCCCTGGGCCGGCAGCGCGGAAAGCGCCACGGCATCTCCCGATGGCAGCCAGCCGGCGATGCGCGTCCAGCCCAGCTCGCGTGTGCCAAGCTCGCGGATCTCGCCCGTGCCGGCCGTGGCGACATACACAGCGCCGCGTTCACGCGTTTGGGCCAGCAGGGCCACTCGCCTGGCGTCCGGCGACCACACCGCCTGCAGGTGTTTGCCCTCAAACTGCGAGACCGGACGCTCGGGCGAACCGAGCGTCGCGCCGCTTGAGGGATCCACGGCCAGCGTGTAGAGCTGGCCAAGAGACACCTGACGGGTGAACACCAGGCGACCCCTGCCGTCCCATCCGCACATCGCTCGCACATCACCGATGTCGGCATAGATGATGCGGGCTTCGCCATCAGGCTTGCCCTCGCGCACCGGTAGCCCCCACAGGTCCGCACGCCCACTGCGGTCGCTGACAAAAAGCAACGAGTGGCCGTCGGGAGACCAGACGGGAAGACGATCCGCGATGCGCGGGCTGGTGAGCGGAGTTTCCGTTTTGGTGTCGAGGCTGAGCAGGAAGATCAGATTGCTCCCGCCGATCGTGGCGCCATACGCGACGTGGCGTCCATCGGGAGAGAACATCGCCGCGGTCGGTAGCGCTCTCTCCCACGTGCGTAGCTCGGTCATCTCACCGGCGGTCGAGACGACGGCCAGCGACGTGCCACCTTCCGCGCGAATCAGCCAACCGAGAATCTGCTCTCCGTCCGGCGACCAGTCGCTTGGGTAAAAGCTGCCGCGGTTGAAGAGCACCTGGGGCTGCCCGCCCGCCGCCGGGATGACACGCAGCTCGTAGTGGTAATCGACGAACCAGCCATAGGCGATGCGCTTGCCGTCCGGCGACCACACGGGCGACTCGGCGAATCCGTACGGCGCGGTGTTCCAGTTCGTCCCGGTCAGCCGCGTCGTTGTTTCCGTGTCCACGTCCGCGACGACCAGGTAGCCCGAATCGGTGGCGGCCACGCGCTTGCCGTCTGGCGAGAAGCGCGCGTTCGAATCAATGCTCATCGACAGCTGCGCGCTGAAGATCTCCGTCAGCGATGTTCCCGTACGTTGCGCCGCCGCGCGGGCGACGTTGGGCACGCCGCTTGGCGTTGACAGGGCGAGGAACAGCACGGCGGCGAACGCGAAGCGCGGGAGCACCTGGCCACCGATCGGTGCCGGCGCATCCTGCATGGGACGTGGCGCGCGCGCCGCCCGCCACGCGTCCAGCTCCGAGGCAAACGCGTAGACGCTCGAGCGCGCCTGGTGCAGGTAGCGCCGCACCGGCAAGCCTTCGTTCTTCTCCCACCGCTTGACCGTGCGGACGTCGCGGCTCAGATGAGCCGCAATCGCTTTCCAGGATTCGAGCGGGGGTTCAGGCGTCGAGGAGTTTTGTTCATCAGTCATGGCAACCTCCACTGGCAATTCGTGTGCGATCCGCCAGCCATGACGCACGGTAGTTTACGCCTGCACCTGCCGCAATCCGCACGTGGGGACACCCGGCCGGGTGTCCCCAGATGCCCCGTTGTCACCGGTTCTTGCGCGGCGCGAGGTTCTCGAGCGCCCACAGCTCGGATTTCGACTGCCCGAATGTGAAGGCGATCCGGCGGCCGTCAGGGCTCAGCGCGAACCATCGGCCTTTGAGATCCAGGTTAATCTTCTCGACGACTTGCCCGTCAGGCGTCGTACGCCAGAACTCGGGTCCCCGGTTGAAGAAGAGATAGCGTCCATCGGGTGTCCACTTCAGTGAGTTGATGAGCGCTCCCGAGCAACACACCTCGCGTGCCGGACCGCCGTCGGCAGAGACGAGGTTCAGGGTGGTACGCGGCGCCGGTGTCGTCTCGCGCGCGGTGAACGCCAGCGAACGGCCGTCGGGCGAGAGGGCGATGCGCGGAATGCCGGCCGGTGAGTTGGGAAGCGACACCAGGTCCGTGTCTTGTCCGGTTGCAACGTCGTGGCGCACGATCCGCGTCGGGCTGCTGGTCGTGTAGAACACGCTCTGGCCCCCGCGACCCCACAGAGCGTGGAGCAGTGGGTGGTCGCGCGGCGCCCTGACGATGAGAGTGGTCGCTCCTGTTTCGACGTCCACTTTGTAAACCCCGTGCTCGGGCGTCAGCTGTCTCGCGATGACAAGCAGTGAACGTCCATCCGGCGACCAGTGGGGACCGTCGTTGAAATCCAGGCCCTCGAGCGCCGGGCGGATCTGGCGCTCTTTGCCGGTGTCGAGCGAGAGAATCGACACGAGCGCCGGCGCTGACAACGGATCCCCGGCGCCGCTGCGAATCGATCGGTAGGCCAAGAACTTGCCATCGGGCGACCAGTCGGCCGCGAAATCCGGACCGGTCGAGTACGACTTGACCGGCGCGCCCGGCGCCAGCTGGCGGAATGTCGCAGGATCGATCGGCGCGGCATAGATATCGCTGATGCTCGTCTGTGTCGCGTAATAGAGCGTGCCGTTCAGCAAACGCACCGGCGTGATCGCGCCCGTATCCGGCTTGACGAGTACCGGCGCACCTTCCGGTCGGCCGTTCTGGACGCCGATACTCCACACGCCGTACGAGCCTGTGCGGTCGCTCGCGAAGAAGACCGTCGCGCCGTCCGGTCCCCAGCCAAGCAGCGCGTCGTCGGCCGGATGGCTGATCAACGCGGTGCCGGCGCTGCCGTCGGTTGTGATGACGAACACATCTTGCTTGGTCGAATCGGCCGAAGTGCGTGCCGAGTAGGCGACGAATCGGCCGTCCGGGGACAACTGCGCGGCGGAGATGCCGCCCTCGCCACTCTTCAGAACGCGCATGGCGCCGCTATTCATGGATATCATCGCGAGGATCTTCCCGCCATTCTTCTCGAAGAGCTCCACCACAACCGATCGTCCGTCGGCAGACCAATCGAGCGGCCGGAGGTACGTCCGCTCCACATCGCGATAGACGGTGCGCATTCCAGACCCATCGAAACCGACGACGCGCAGCTCGCTCGCGGTGTCTGGTGTCTGCCAGAAGAACGCGATCTGCTTGTCGTCGGGAGAAAAGATGGAGCACTCGCCGAACGCGACGGGACTCGCGTTGATCGTGCCCTGCGTGGTGACGCGACGGACTTGTCCGGTCGTCAGATCCGCAACCGCGAGATCACCAGTGTCCCAGTCCGGATAACTCAGATACCGCGCGTTCGACGACAGGCCGTTGCACCAGTC
>JANLHE010000301.1 GCA_024653875.1 Acidobacteriota bacterium | reverse complement strand
GACAGCCGGCGGCTGGCGATCATCGCCAAGGGCACGGCGCCAGACCAGGTTCGGGAGATTGCGTTGTCCCGACTGTCCGACGAGCGCGTGCTCGGCGGCGTCGCCCGGCACGCCAAGGTGGAGCAGACAGCGCTGGCCGCGGCCGCGCGCCTGACCTCTGCCGACGAATTGCTCGACACCGTCCTCAACAGCGACCACAAGGACGTGGCGCTTACGGTGTTTGATCGCGTGATCAACGCCGACAACCCGGACACGGCGCAGCTCAGGACCATTGAAACGCGCACGCAGCAGAAAGCCGTCGCGCGCCGCGCGCGGACGATCCTCCAGGCGATTGAAGACGCCGAGGCGGCGCGCCGCGCGGCCGAAGAGGAACTGCGCAAGCAGGAAGGCCTGCTCTGCGACACGGTGGAGAGCCTCAAGGACATCGCGGACCCCGATCGCACCGACGCCGACCTCGGCCGGATCACGGCGGCCTGGGACACGATGACCCAGCAGGCCGCCTCCGGTCCCGACGCGGCGGCGGCCCAGCGCTTTGCCGCCGGCGTGGAAGCCGCGCGCGCGCGCATCGCGCAGCGGCGCAGTGACATTGACGCGGCCGCCGAGCTGGCCCGCCAGCGCGGCGAGGCCCTCGCCAGCCGGGCGGCGTTGTGCCAGCGCGTCGAGACGATCGAGGGCGAGGACATCCTCGAACAGCTCGCTCCCATCGAGGAGGAGTGGGCGCAGCTCACGCCCCTGGTGGGCCACGGCCCCGAGGCCGATCAACTCGCGGCCCGATTTGCCCAGGCGGTCAGCGCGAGCCGCAAGCGCCATGCGCTCGGCGCCACCCTGCAAGAGACCCGCGCCTCCCTCGACGCCATCGTCCTAGAGGCTGAAGCCCTGCCCGCTCAGGAAAACGAGGCGGCGTCCACCCGTTGGCAGGCCCTGTCGCGCGACGCTCGCGCGCTGGTGGCCACGCTTGCCGACGCGTCGCGCCCTGCCACTGACCTGGCGGATCGCCTGGCCGTCGTCTCGCGTGCCTTCGAGGCGCGCGAGGCGGCGGCACGCGAAGCCGCGTCCCGCGCGCGACTGGACCTGGCGGCCAAACTGACCCGCTTGACGGAACGGGCGAAGCGCTCGGCCGGAGCCGAGGCCATGACGTTGCGTGAAGGCGAACGCCTGCTGCGCGACATCGCCGCGGCCCTCGAAGAAGCCTCGGCCGGTGAGTCAGCCAGGGAAATCAGCGAGGCAATCGGCGCGCTCCGTGCCCAACAGGAAGCCGTGGCGCCGCGCGTCAAGGAACTGCGCGACATGGACGAATGGCGCCGGTTCGCCAACGCCCAGCAGCAGGAACAACTCATCGCCATGGCCGAGGCCATCGTCGCCTCCCTGAAGGCGGAGGAGGATGCCGGCAAGACGACGGAGCTGGCGGCCACGGCGAAGGCGCTGCGCGAGTTCCACCTGCGCTGGCAGGAAGTGGCCGATGCGCCGAGGCACTCCGCGCAACGGCTGTGGGATCGCTTCAAGACCGCCACGGACTTCATCCGCAGCCGCTGCGAGGTGTACTTCGCCAAGCTGCGTGAGGAACGCGGCACCAACATGGCCGCCAAGGCCACGCTGGTGGAAGAGGCGGAAGGGCTCGCGAATTCCTCCGACTGGGCCAAAGCGGCCGCGCGGTTCCAGGAGCTGCAGAAGGCGTGGCAGGAAACCGGTCCGGTGCCGCGCGATGCGGCGCGCGATCTCGCGCAGCGCTTCCGCAGCGCCTGCAACACATTCTTCACCCGTCGTCGCGATGATCTGATGGGCAAGAAGAAGGAGTGGAACGAGAACCTCGCGCGCAAGGAAGCGCTCTGCATCCGCGCCGAGGAACTGGCCGTCTCCACGGAGTGGGACGCCGCCGCCGCCGAACTCAAGCGGCTGCAGGCCGACTGGAAGACCATCGGTCCGGTGCGCCGCAACAAGAGCGAAATGGTGTGGAACCGGTTCCGCACCGCCGCCGATGCGTTCTTCGAGCGGTTCCACAACCGGCACCAGATCGAGGCGGCCGGCAAGGTCGCGGAACACGAGGCGCTCGTGGTCGCGCTCGAGGGCCTGGCTGCCACCGAGGAAGCGCCCGCGGATCTGGCCGGGCAGGTGCAGACGCTCCGCACGACCATCGCGAAGATGCCGCCCGTGCATACGCCGGAAATGAAGGCCATTCACGAGCGCTGGAAGGCGGCGCTTGCCGCGCTGGTGCTTCGCGCACCGGACGCGTTCACGGGCACCGACCTCGACCCGGCCGCGGTGCTGGAGCGCATGCAGAAGCTGGTCGCCAAAGTGGAGGCCCTGCTCGC
>JANLHE010000298.1 GCA_024653875.1 Acidobacteriota bacterium | reverse complement strand
GCGGAGCAGGTGCGCGCGGGGATCCACGGCGCCCATCCGCTCAAGGACTCCAGTGTGCGGACGATCCTCCGCCGGCTCGAAGCCCGGGGGCTCCTGAGCCACACGGTCGACGGGAAGATGTTCCTGTATAAAGCCGAGACGTCATCGGCGCGCGTGGCCGCGCGGGCAGTCAAGCGCATGATCGACGGCTTCTGGGCCGGGTCGGCCGAGCGGTTTCTCGCCGGTCTGGTGGATGAGAAGGTGCTCACGGGGGCCGAACTTGAGCGGCTCGCCAGAAAGGTCCGGGCCCGGAAATGATCGCAGACGCCCTCGTCAATCTGCTCGTAGAAATCTCGTGGCGCTCGCTCATCGTCGCCCTGTTCGTCGGAGGGGCCTTGGCGCTGTGGCGCGTGAGGAGTGGAGCCGCGCGTCATGCCGCGTGGACGGTTGTGATGGTGGTGATGTTGTTGATGCCGGCGTTGCTGGCGGTCACACCGGAGGTGTCCGTGCCCGGGCTGCCGCCGTTCGCGACCCGGATCGCACCCGCGAGTGAACACACGGCCGCTGCCATCTTCGCGCCGCTGGTCTCCACCACGCCGAGCCGCCAGCCAGTCGAAGCGCCGGCCCCTGCTCCACCAGTGCAGGCCGGTATGTCGTCGACTCAAGAAACCGGAACCCCGGCCCCGGTTCCGTGGCGGCCGGCGGACTGGATTGTCAGTGCCTGGGTCCTCGGCGTGTTGCTGCAGGCGGTGTGGCTCGTCGCCGGCTGGCGCGTCTCGCGCAGGCTGGCGGAGACAGGCCGCGTCAGCGCCGTCGACCCGCAGGTGCATGAGTCTGCGGCCGTGATGTCACCATGCGCCATCGGGCTGTGGCGCGGGCGCATTCTGGTGCCAGCGGCGTGGCGGCTGTGGTCGCGCGATCGGCGGGACACAGTCGTCCGCCATGAGCGGGAACATCTCACGCGCCGCGACCCTCTGGTGTCGTTTATCGCGCGCGTGAACCGCGCTGTCTTCTGGTTCCATCCGTTGGCGTGGTGGCTCGAGCGCCGTATCGCCGCGACGGCAGAGCAGGCGTGTGACGAAGCGGTGTTACGCGCCGGCCAGGATCCCCGGCAATACGCTACCCTGCTCGTCGAGTTGGCCGCCGCTCTGCGTTCGCAGTCCGGGCGTGTGGCGTGGCACAGCATCGGCATGGCAGGGGGACGGCAACTTGGCCTGCGGGTTGATCGGGTGCTGACTGGCGAGGTGCCGCGCACGTCGCGAGCGCGACGCGTCGGCCTGACCGTCACCGTGCTTGCGGGGATCACGCTCGTAATTGCGTGCCAGCAGGCGCCACCGCCCCTTCAGGAGGATCCGGTGGTGGCCGAGAACATCCGCCGGAATCAGGAACGAACGGCGGAGTTTGAGGCGGCAAAGGCGATGTCGCTGGCCGAGGCCACGGACGTCGCCAGGCGTTTCGAGCAGGACCCGGACGATCTGGCGGCCGCTCGCCTGTTGCTGACGTTTTATCGCGACCGTGGACCCGATCTGATGGGCTGGAACGAGATGGTGCCGGCACGCCGGGCCGTGTTGCTGTCGCTCATCGAGCGGCATCCCGAAGCCAGCGAGTCATACTGGCCGATCACGCGCCGT
>JANLHE010000294.1 GCA_024653875.1 Acidobacteriota bacterium | reverse complement strand
GACCGCGAGTTCCTGGATCTGATCAGCGCCACGAACCTCATTCCGGGTCCGAACTCGACCGAACTCGCGATCCACATCGGGCACCGCCGCGCCGGCTGGCCGGGCCTGCTCATCGCCGGCACGGTCTTCATCCTGCCGGCCGCCGCCCTCGTGTTCGCGCTGGCGTGGGCGTACGTGCAGTACGGCGAGATGCCGGACGTCCGCCGCGCCTTTTACGGCATCGCGCCGGTCGTGATTGCGATCGTGGCGCAGGCACTGTGGGGCATGGCGAAGACGGCCGTGACGTCGAGCTGGCTGGCCGCCATGGGCGTCGGGGCCGTGGGTGCGGCGGCGGCCGGCGTGCATGAGTTGCTGGTGCTGGGCGGCGCCGCCCTCGCGACGCTCGGCATCTTCCTCCCGGCGTTTGCCTACGTCGCGATCAGCGCGCCCTTCATCCCCCGCCTGCGCGCGTCCGCCGCCGCGGGCGCGGTGCTCGATGGCGTCACCGTCGCCTCCCTCGCCCTGATGGCCGTCGTCACCTGGCAACTCGGCCGCGCCTCGCTGGTGGACGTCACGACGGTCGCCCTCGCTGCCGCAAGTCTCGGGGTGCTGCTCACCACGCGAGTCAATTCGGCGTGGCTCATCCTCGCCGGGGCGATCATCGCGCTGCTGTAGATGGAGGCTCCGGGCTTCAGCCCGGGGCGCTTCGGCACGGGCTAAAGCCCGTGCCCTCCAGGACTCAGGACCTCAGGACCTCAGGACCTCAGGACCCGAACTTCCTCCTCCGGTGTCTCACTAATCAGGGAAGGCCTTCTCAGTGCTGTTGTTCATGCCCGCGCGGCGGCCGGCTGGCCGTGTGCGCACGGAGGAGGAGGTCGTATGCCCCGCGCGTTTTTCGATCAGGTCCTGGTTCCCGCGCCCCGCCAACGCACCCCGCGATGGATGAAGGCGGCGTCGTTCGGAGTGCACGTCGGTGTCGTGTTGCTGCTGATGGTGCTGCCCATCACGGCCGCGTTGGACTTGCCGGGCATCTACACGCGGCTGCCCACGGTCATGCTGGCGAGCGTGCCGTCCATGCCTCCAGAGCCCCCTCCGCCGGCGGCGGCCGCGCCGGTGGCCAGCGCGATGCACGCGGTGCCGCTGGAAGCGCCCGAGGGCGTTCGCGAGGAGATCCCGCGGCCCACGGCGACGGCCACCGTTGGCGTTCCCGGAGGATTGCCGGTGACGGGCGACCCCACCGCGTTCACACGGCCGCTCACCGAAGGCACCCCCCTGGCGCCGCAACTCCCGCCGCCTGTCAAGCCACGCCCCGTGGGCGGCGACATCCGGCCGCCGGAGCGCCTCGTCTTCAAGGCGCCCGCCTACCCACCCCTCGCGCAAGCCGCGCGCATCGAGGGCACCGTGATCCTGGAGGCGGTGATCGACGCGCAGGGCGTGGTGCAGGACGTCACCGTCCTGCGCTCGGTCCCCATGCTCGACCGCGCGGCCATCGAAGCCGTCAAGCAGTGGCGCTACACGCCGACACGCCTCAACGGCGTAGCCATTCCCATTGTGATGTCGGTGACGGTTACGTTTTCGATACGGTAGAGACGTTCTTCAGTTGCGAGTCGGTACGGAGGCCCCGGGCTTCAGCCCGGGGCTGCGGCACGGGCTGAAGCCCGTGCCCTCCATTGCGCACCGCGCACTATTTCAAAATGGGTGTAACAACAATCTTCCGAATGGCCACCTGGGAGTGGTCGCCCTGGATCATGATGGGGCCGGGCGCCAGTTCGTTGTTGTCCAG
>JANLHE010000286.1 GCA_024653875.1 Acidobacteriota bacterium | reverse complement strand
TGGCTACTTCGTCATGCCGATGGACGAGACCCTTGTCGTCGCCGCCGTTGACCTTTCAGGCCGGCCGTTTTGCGTGGTGGATCTCAAGGCGCCGGCGGCACGAGTCGGCGACCTGCCCACAGAGATGGTGCAGGACTTCTTCGAGGGATTCGCCACCGCGGCGCGATCGAACGTACACCTCAAGGTCCTTTACGGGCGATCAAGTCACCACAAAGTGGAGGCGTCATTCAAGGCATTCGCGCGCGCGCTGCGTGTGGCGGTGGCCAAGGACAAGCGGATGGCAAGAATGCTCCCGAGCACCAAGGGGCTGCTGTGATGCGGGTCTCGCTGGTTGACTACGGTGCTGGAAATCTCGCGTCTGTGGTGAAGGGCCTGCGCGCAGCCGGCGCGGTGGTTTCGATGGCCACGATCGCAACCGAACTCGACACGGCCTCGGCGCTGGTCATCCCAGGCGTCGGTCACTTCGAAGCCACGCGCGCATTGGGCGACCCGTGGCGCGCCGCCCTTCGCTCCCGGATCGACGCCGGCGCCGCGGTATTCGGCATCTGCCTGGGCATGCAGTGGCTTTTCGATGGCAGCGAGGAAGCTCCCGGACTCCCCGGCCTCGGCGTATTCCCCGGCACATGTGTCCGGTTTCGCAAAAAGACGTCGGGTGTCTTTTCCGGTCCCGACGAAGATCTCGAACAAAATCCCTTGAAAGAAAGACGTCGGGTGTCTTTTTCGACGAAAAAGACACCCGACGTCTTTTTGGGGGTGAAGGTGCCGCACGTGGGGTGGAACACGCTCGATCGCACGGCCGCGCCGTCGCGAATTCTGGACGGCATCGCGACCGGCGCGTATGCGTACTTCACGCACTCGTACGCGGCGCCGGTGACGGAGGACGCCGCGGCGACGTCCACGCACGGGATGGCGTTTGCCTCGGTGGTGGAGCGCGGGCGGGTGTTCGGCGCGCAGTGGCATCCGGAAAAATCGGGCGACACGGGGCTGCAGTTGTTACGCAACTTCGTGGCCATCGCCTCGGGGGCCCGCTGAACATGTTGGCCAAACGGCTCATTGCGTGCCTCGATGTCCGGAACGGCCAGGTCGTCAAGGGCGTGAACTTCGAAGGCCTGCGAAACGCCGGCGACCCGGCCGAACTGGCGCGACGCTACAACGCCGAGGGCATCGACGAACTCGTGCTCCTGGACGTCACCGCCACCCTCGAAGCCAGGGGCACCTTCCTCGATACCGTCCGCGCGGTCGCAGCCGAGCTGTTTATCCCCTTGACGGTGGGTGGCGGCATCAACTCCCTCGAGTCCGCCAAGGCCGTCTTCGACGCGGGCGCCGACAAGGTCTCCATCAACAGCGCGGCGCTCAGGACGCCGGAGCTGATCAGTGCACTCGCACAGCTCTACGGCAGCCAGGCGGTCGTCGTGGCCATCGACGGGGCGCAGACCCCGGGGGGCCGATACCGGGTCTTCAGCCGCAGCGGTACCACCGAAGAACCGCTCGACGCCGTCGCCTGGGCGCGCGAGGCGGAGTCGCGGGGCGCGGGAGAGATTCTGCTCACGTCGATCGATCGCGACGGCACGCGATCGGGCTTCGACTGCGACCTTACGGCGGCCGTCAGTGCCGCGGTGGATATTCCCGTGATCGCCTCGGGCGGCGCGGGTACGTTCGATCATTTCGCGGAGGCCTTCACCGCCGGCCGGGCCGATGCGGCACTGGCGGCCTCGGTTTTCCATTTCTCCGAGCATGCCGTCGCCGACCTGAAGTGTTTCCTCGACCGCCGGGGCATTCCGGTCCGCCGGTCGTGAGAGTCATACCCCCATGCTGATTCCGTCCATCGACTTCCAATCCGGCCGGGTCGTCCAACTCGTGCAGGGCGACACACTGGCGATTGAAAGCCACGACCTGGACGGCTGGCTCACCCGCTTCGCGCGGTTTCCGATCGTGCAGGTCATTGACTTGGACGCGGCAATGGGCATCGGCGACAACAGCGCCATCGTGCGGCACGTTTGCGCCCGCCGCGCCTGCCAGGTGGGCGGGGGCGTCCGCACGGTCGCGCGTGCCCAGGCCCTGCTGGATGCCGGAGCTACCCGAGTCATCCTCGGGTCGTCACTCTTCTCGACCGACGCCGTCCAGATGGATCGCGCCCGCGAGTTCTTCGAGGCGTTCGGCGCCGACCGCCTCGTCGCCGCGGTCGACAGCCGCGGCGGACACGTCACCATCCACGGGTGGAAGACGATGACAACGATTACGGCGGCGGAGGCAGTGACCGCGCTCTCGCCGTTTGTGGGCCGCTTCCTGTACACGCACGTCGACACCGAAGGCACGATGAAGGGTCTCAACCTGGACGCCGTCCTCACCGTCCAGCGCGCGACCTCCCGCAGGATCATCGCGGCGGGCGGCGTCCGCGAGATGGCCGAAGTTGACCATCTGGATTCGCTCGGGATCGACGCGGTGGTGGGGATGGCGCTGTACACAGGCGCGATACGGACCTAGATCGAACGTAGGCCCGCCCGGCAACGCCCGCGTCCACGAGCCCGTCTAACCCGGCCAGTTCCACTTTCCTGGAGGGTTCATGTCTCGCGCACTTCTTGCTCTTCCCTTTGCGGCGCTGCTGGTGACCACACCCAGCGCCACTGTTCTTGAACTGACCACTTTCGACCACGTCTCGATGCCGGCACAGGTATCGGCGCAGGCGCAGGACTGGTGTCGTGACGCCGGTCGCAATGGCGATCGTGAAACGTTTTGCGAAGTCCGCGAGCTGAAGGACTCCGGTGCGGCGCGTTTGGAAATCCTCGATAACTCCAACGGCAGCATCAGCGTCACCGGCTCCTCGCGCCGCGACATCGCCGTGCAGGCACGGGTCATGACCAGCGCCGAGACCGAGGCGGAGGCGCGGGCACTCGCCAAAGAGGTGTCTGTCACGCTTGAGAACGGCCGCGTGCGGTCCACCGGCCCCAGCAGCGGGCGCCGTCGTTCCTGGTGGGTGAGCTATCGAGCCGAGGTGCCGTCGGCGTTCGACCTGGCGCTGGATACGTCGAACGGATCGGTCACGGTGACCGGCGTCCGGGGGCGCATCGATGCGGAAAGTTCCAACGGCTCCCTGAAACTGACTGACCTGGGTGGCCGCGTCAACGCGCGCAGCAGCAACGGGTCCGTGCACGTCGCGCTCAGCGGCACCCAGTGGGATGGCGAAGGCCTCACCGTGGTCACCTCCAACGGCTCCGCCCGGCTGGACATCCCGGAGAAGTACAACGCGCGGCTGACCGCCGGCACGAACAACGGCAGCCTGAATCTCGACATCCCCGTGATGGTGCAGGGACAGATCTCCAAGCGGCTTGAGACAACACTGGGCTCGGGTGGCGCACCGATTGAAGTGCGCACCTCAAACGGCAGCCTGAGGATTGGACGCCGATGACCCGCCTCCACCTTTGCCGTTCATTCCTGGCTGTTATCGGCGCCGCAGCGCTCGCCATGCTCGTGCTCCCCGTGCCGGCCTGGGCGCAGCGCCAGACGGAAACCGTCGATCGCACACTCCCATTCCCCAGCGGCGGCACGTTGAAGCTCAACAATTTCTCCGGCGAGGTCCGCATCACCGGAGGCTCCGGGCGGAACTTCGTGATGAAGGCCGTGCGTCGCGGCGAGGCCAGCCGGTTGAAGGAGATCCAGCTGGTAGTCGAGTCGTCGGGATCCACCATCACGGTCGAGGCGAACAAGCGCGACCGCGAGGAATCACGCCGCTGGAACATCGCCGGTCGCAGCAACATCATCGAAACGGACTTTGAGATTCAGGTTCCGTTGGACGCCAGGCTCGAGATCGATACGTTCTCAAGCAACGTCACGATCACGGGCGTCATGGGTCCGCAGCGGCTCAAGACGTTCTCCGGCGACGTCGAGGTTGATGCGATTGGCCAGGGGACCTCCCCCGAGCTGGAGGTGGAAACGTTCAGCGGCACGATGCGCGTGCGCCTGGCCGAGAACGCCAAGGGTGATGTGGAGTTCAACAGCTTCAGTGGACACTTCGACGCCGCGTATCCCGTGTCGCTGCGGTCGTCCAGCCGGCGCAACGTGCGGGCGGAGCTTCCCGGAGGGCCGGGGCGCCTCCTGCGCTTCAAGTCGTTCAGTGGAGACCTGCGGCTGGTGAAATGAGCGTAGGGCGTGGCTTTAGCCGCGCCAATTGGCGCCCCTGAAGGGACGCCCTACACGCGCACAGTCGCCGGCCAGCACCGCACCGACACCGGTGCAATGAGCAGATGGAGCCGGGCGCCGGGCGCGATTGCCAACCGCGCAACGGCGTCCGGCGTCACCTCCGCCAGCAACCGCACGCCACCCACCGTCAACTGCACCACTACGTGATCGGAATCCGGCGCATAGTGCGTGCCGGTCACCACGCCGCTGAGCGTGTTGTGGAGGCTGAGGCCGCTCGGCGCTTCAGTGGCCAGGATGACCTCCCGGGCCGGCACACGCGCGCGCACCCGATCGCCCTGGGCCACGCCTCGCGCCGACGCCCGCAACGTGCCACCGTCAAACGCGAGGTCGACAAGGCCATCCTCCGGATCGACGCGCGACACGACCGCTTCGAACAGGCTCCCGAATCCCGCCGACGCGCCCAGGGCGTCCAGATCGGGGCGGCTCATCAAGTCCGGAAGCGCTCCCATGGCCACGCTGGATCCGCCCTGCACCATCAGCAGGTGCGTCGCCAGCCGCACCACGTCGTCAAAATCGTGCGTCACCAGCACCACCGGCACGTCGAGCGTCGCCCGCAGTTCCTCGAGTGTGTCCTGCAGGTGCCGTCGAACCACGCCGTCCACGGCCGCGAACGGCTCGTCGAGCAGCAGCACGCTGGGCTCACGGGCCAACGCCCGGGCCAGCGCCACACGCTGGCGTTCGCCGCCCGAGAGGGCGGCGGGCCGCCGGTCCAGATGGTCGGCCAGATGCACGCGGTGCAGCAGTTGCTCGGCGCGCTCACACCGTTCGCCCGCCGGCCGGTGCCCAAGCGCGGTCATCACGTTGGCGAGCGCCGTCATGTGCGGGAACAAGGCGTATTCCTGGAACACCAGTCCCACCGCGCGGCGGTGCGGCGGCCTTGAGATGCCTCCGGCGGTATCGAGCCATGTCTCGCCCCCGACCACCACCTTCGCATCGCCCGGTTCGTACAGCCCGGCGATCGTCCTGAGGATCGTCGTCTTGCCGCTGCCGGAGGGACCAAAGATCGCCAGCAGGTCGCCGGGCGCGCAGCTGAAGGCCACATGGAGCGGAATGGGCCCGGCTTGCCGGAGCGACACGGTGAGCGCGCGATCAGCCATGGCGGCTCCCGATCTTCCGACCCAGGCGGGTGGTGAGCATCAGGGCCAGCACCGCCACCACGAGCAGCGTGCCGGCCATCATCCCCGCGCCGCGGTCGTCGAAGGCCTGCATGCGGTCATAGATCGCGATGCTCGCCGTGCGCGTTTCGCCGGGAATGTTGCCACCCACCATCAGCACCACGCCGAATTCACCGAGGGTATGCGCAAAGGTCAGCACGGCCGCCATCATGATCCCGGGCCAGGCCAGCGGCACTTCGATGCGAACGAAGCGCTGCCACGGGGTGAGGCCGCAACACGCGGCCGCCTCGCGCACGTCAATCGGCACGGCCTCAAAACCGCGCTGGATGGGCTGCACGACAAACGGGATGTTCGCGATGGCCGAGGCCAGCAACAACCCCTGAAACGAGAACGCGAGCGGAGACCCAATCAACTGCTCAAAGGCAATGCCAAGCGGGGACCTGGCGCCAAACGTCACGAGCAGATAGAAGCCGAGGACGGTCGGCGGCAGCACGAGCGGCACCGCGACCAGCGCCTCCACCACTCGCGCGCCCCTGAACGGGCGCACGGCCAGCGCATGTCCGAGCCACACGCCACACGGCAGCAGGACCACCACGGTCCCCACCGCCAGCCAAAGCGACACGCTGAACGCTGACCACTCCATCGGCTTCTAATCCGGAATCGCGAACCCGTACCGCCGCAGAATCGCGCGGGCCGCTGGCTCCTGCAGATAACGATAGAACCGATCGGCCACCGCGCCGGCGCGTTTCAGCAACACCATCTGCTGCCGCAGCGGCGGGTGATCGCCGGCGGGGATGAGAGCGTAGGTGCCCCGGTCCTTCAGCGGCGGCGCCAGCGCCAGCGAATACGCGATGATGCCGCCGATGGTACTGCCGGTCGTCGCGAACTGCGCGGCCTGCGACACGTTTTCGCCCAGCACCACGTGCGGCGAGACGGCATCCCAGAGACCGTGAGCGCGCAGCGCCGCTTCGGCGGCGCGGCCGTACGGCGCGTGTTCGGGATTGGCGATCGCCACGCGGCCCGCCTGACCGTCGCGGAACAGTCTGCCCAGTCCGTCGAGCCCATCGGCAGGAACGAGCGGCGACCCTGCCGGCGCGAACAAAACGATGCGCCCGAGGGCGTAGGGCACACCGCGATCGCGTGTAAGGCCTGCGGTCGCCAACTGATCAACAAAGGTGTCGTCGGCCGACAGGAACAGCTCGAAGGGCGCGCCGTCGCGGATCTGCCGGGTCAGGACGCCGGATGAACCGAACACCAAATTCACGCGATCGCCATCGTCACGCGCGAACTGGTCCGCGATCTCCGTGAGCGCGAAGCTCAGATCGGAGGCGGCGGCAATGGCCGGCGGCGATGGAGCAGCCGCACACGCGGTCGCGCAGCCCGCCATGGCGATTGCGGCCACCACGAGCGCACCTATGTCACGGGCCAGTCGCATCGGAGCCCGGATCATGTCATATTGCGCCGGTGCTGAAACGCCTTGGCCTGGATCGGCCCGACCTCCGCGCGTGGGCCATGTACGACTGGGCCAACTCGGCGTTTCAGACCACGGTCATCGCGGGCGTCTTCCCTATCTACTACAGCCGCGTCGCTGCCGTCGGCCTTGACGACGCGGTGGCGCAAAGCCGGTTCTACTGGGCCTCGACGCTGGCCATCGTGGCGATGGCGCTTGTCGCGCCGGTCCTGGGCGCGCTGGCGGACGCCAAACCAATCAAAAAGACGCTCCTTGGCATCTTCGTGGCCATCGGCGTGGCGGCCTGCGTCGGCATGTGGTGGATTCGCGAGGGCGACTGGACGCTGGCGCTGATCCTGTTTGTCATCGGTAATATCGCGGTGGCGGGCAGCATCGTGTTTTACGAGTCCCTGCTGCCGTTCCTGACAACCTCGTCCAACATCGATCGCGTTTCGACCGCGGGCTATGCGATCGGGTACATCGGCGGCGGCTCGCTGCTCGCCATCAACCTTCTGATGATCCAGCAGCCGGCATGGTTCGGCCTGCCGGACGCGGGCGTGGCCACGCGGCTTTCCCTTGTGTCTGTTGGTGTCTGGTGGCTCGCGTTTTCGATTCCATTGTTCCGGCGCGTGGCGGAGCCTTGTATCGATCGGCCCAGCCGCGCAACGACGTTTGCCGGTTCGCTCGCGGAAGCATTCCGCCAATTGGGCCACACGTTCAAGACGCTGAAGCGCTATCGGCAGGCGATGCTCATGCTCATCGCCTTCTTCCTGTATAACGATGGCATCCAGACCATCATCCGCGTCGCCACGTACTACGGCGCGGACATCGGTATTGACACCGGATCGCTCATCACCGCGCTCCTGCTGGTGCAGTTCATTGGCGTGCCGTGCTCGTTCCTCTTCGGGATGCTCGCCAGCCGCATCGGTGCCAAACGGAGCGTGTTCCTGGGCTTGCTGGTCTACGTGGGGATCACGATCTTCGCGTATCGCATGACCACTGCCTGGGAGTTCTTTGCGCTGGCGATCACGGTGGGCATGGTGCAGGGCGGCACGCAGGCCCTGAGCCGCTCGCTGTTCGCGAGCATGGTACCCAAGGACAAGTCATCCGAGTTCTTCGCCTTCTTCGGCGTCTTCGAACGCTACGCCGGCATCCTGGGCCCGGCGCTGTTCGCGGTGCTTGCCGGCAGCGGCTCAAGTCGCACGGGCATCATCTCGATGCTGGTCTTCTTCGTGACGGGTATGGCGGTATTGTGGTTCGTGGACGTGAAGAAGGGACAACAGGAGGTCCTGGGGTCCTGAGGTCCTGAGGTCCTGGGGTCCTGGGGTCCTGGGGTCCTGGGGTCCTGGGGTCCCGCAAGGAGGGCTATGAAGATCGTCATCGTCGGCGGCTCCGGATTTCTTGGACGTTCCCTTGCGCGCGAATTGCTGGCGAAGGGGCATGAGGTCGTGGTGCTCACGCGGGGGCCGGCACGGGAGGACCGTGGCATCCGTCACGTGACGTGGGAGGCCGACGAGGAGCCCGGCGGCTGGCATGCCGTCATCGATGGCGCCGATGCGGTCGTCAACCTGGCCGGCGCCGGCATCGCGGACCAGCGGTGGAGTGCCGCGCGGAAGCAGTTACTGCGGGGAAGCCGCGTGGATGCCACACGCGCCCTGGTGGCGGCCATCCGATCCGCGACGGTTCGCCCAAAGGTGTTCCTTACCGGATCGGCGATTGGGTTTTACGGCCCGCAGCCGGACGACGGACCAGCGCTCGACGAGTCCGCGCCGCCCGGATCGGATTTCCTGTCCACGCTGGCCGTGGACTGGGAGGCGGAAGCGCACGCCGCATCGGCCCTGGACTGCCGGGTGATCATCATTCGCACCGGCGTGGTGCTGGCCAGGGATGGCGGCGCGCTGCAGAAACTGATCCCGCCATTCCGCTTCTTTGTCGGCGGTCCGATCGGGTCCGGGCGTCAGGTCATGTCGTGGATTCACCGCAGCGACTGGGTGGAGTTGGTCGTGTGGCTGCTCCGCCACGAGGACGCGGCCGGCGTGTTTAACGCCACGGCCCCGCAACCGGCCACCAACGCGGACTTTTCGCGCGCCCTGGGCGCCGCATTGGGGCGGCCGAGCTGGCTGCCCGTACCTGGGTTCGCCCTGAAGATCATCGTGGGCGAGATGGCCGGCCCGGCGTTGCTCGCGGGTCAACGGGTGGTGCCTCGCCGGGCGCTTGAAGCCGGATTCACCTTCCAGTTCCCTGAAATTGCCACCGCGATGCGCGACGCGGTGCGATAATCCCGCCGGAGCCGGCGCCGCGTCTGGCGGTGCCGTGAGGAGGATGTGATGACAAAGCGTTGGCGATCCCTGCTACTCAGTGGTCTGTGCGTCGGTGTGGCCGTGGCGACCTGGTCGTGGGTGCAGCCGATGCCCGTGGAGGCGCAGGGCGGACTGAATCCGGCCCCGGCGCGCCGGCCGAACGAAGGCGCGGGGCCGTTTAACCGGATGGTCATCCGCAACGTGATGATCATCGACGGCACGGGCGCGCCCCCCTACGGGCCGATGAACGTCATCGTGTCGGGCAACCGCATCCA
>JANLHE010000285.1 GCA_024653875.1 Acidobacteriota bacterium | reverse complement strand
CAGGCTGATCGATCATCGGCCTGCCTGGAGTTTTCCACAGATCGACTCCCGTCCCCTTATCTAATCTCCACCGTCTGCGTCGCGACGCCGCCGCGGGTTGAGCCGACGGTGACCGTCACGGCACCGGCGCCGCCGACGAGCCATGTCAGCGTCTTCGTTTCACCCGGCTTGAGCCACCCGATGCCTTCGGCCGTGCGACGCCGCGCGTTGGGATCGGGCGCAGCCCCGCCGCGGCCACCGAAGCCTGCGCCGCGTCCGCGGCCACCGGCCGCCGGGCCGGCGGCGCCGCCGACGCGTGACACGGTCTGTGTCGCCGCATAGTCAATCGCCACCGTGTCTTCACGCACGATCTTGACGCGCTTGGCAATCTCGAGCGCGGTCGGCAGGCCGCCCTCGTTCGTCACCACCACGGTCAATTCCTGCGCGCCATCCGGATTCGGCTTCGTCGTGGCGGAGACAATCTTCACCTGCGCCATCTGCTGCGCCAGGTAGATGTTGAACATCGCTTCGTTACGCGCCCACTGCTCCAGCATTTCAGGCGGCGGGTTCTGCGACCAGAACTTCGGATTCCAGCCACCGACTTCCACCTCGCCCAGCGCCGGGTGCGTCGTCTTTGTCCACGGCTGGAAGTCGTTCTTGCCGGGCCGGTTCTTGTCGAGCCAGTTCAGCAGTTCCATGTCGTCGGTCTGTCCATTGCCGTCGGCATCGGCTTCCTTCAGGCGACCACCGTTCCAGATTTCATTGCCGTACCAGATGGCCCCGTAATACAGGTAGCCGAAATCCGGACCATGGCCAAACAAGGGACTGCCCTGCGCATTGGGCGAGGGCTGCGCGCCGCCGCGGCCGCGATTGGAATAGTTGAAAAACGTGTCGCCCGCCCACGGGTATCCCGTGATCTCCAGACCCTTCTGATCGAACTTCTTCAGGTACACCAGGTCCTCCGGGAACACGGACTCTTCAGACTTGCTGGTGGACGGCCCGCGCAGAATCATCGGCACCGACGTATCCAGCGACTGGACGATGCCCACGTGAGGATGCCGCATGAGAAACGAAAAGACGGCCATCGTCTCCGGCTCGGAGAGCGGGTACGCGCCGGCGCCGCCTTGCGTGTAGCCGCGGCTGCTCTCTTCGGTCATCGGCCGCCAGTTCTCGGGATAGTTGCGGTGCAGGTCGAGTCCACCGATGCCGTCCTCGTTCACGCGGCCGTCGCCGTCGTTGTCATACCCCTCGCTGCCGAGCATCAGGTACTCGCCTTGCCCCATCGGCACGCTCTGCATCAGGCGACCGGCGGCATCACGCTTGTCCACGTTCGCGTTGCCCTTTCCGGCGCCCACGAACTTGCGCATCTGCCTGGCGAACCCGTCGCCATCGAGATCTTCCGACGGGTCCTCATCGGTCAACCCATCCCCGTCGCTGTCGTACGGACGCACGGTGGACCGCAGCGACTGCGCGGTGTAGTGATACACCGACGCGCCGTCGGGGTTGTTGTGCGGCTTGGCGTAGAACGCCTTCGTGTCCACCAGTTTCGTCATCTCCGCGTCCTTGCCGTAACTGGTCAGCAGGTGATTCGCGAAGTACAGCGTGGCCTCGATGCCTGATATCTCCCCGGCGTGCCGGCCGCCCTCGATGAACATCGCCGGCTTGTCCGTGTGCCGGCCCGTCTTTTTGTTCGTGATGGTGATCTGCCAGATCTGGCGGCCTTCAAGCGATTGACCAACCGAGTACAGATCCACCAGAGTCGGGTAGTCGCGCGCCCACTTCTGCAGAATCGCGGTGGCTTCTTCGTAGGTGTGGAAATGTTTGAAGTCCACCTGCCCCGGCACCAGCGGCTTCAACTGCGCGTAATCCACCTTCGGGAACGTGGACGCGCCGTC
>JANLHE010000284.1 GCA_024653875.1 Acidobacteriota bacterium | reverse complement strand
GTGAGGAAGGTCACGCCTTCCTTCCGGGCTTCCTCGAACTCCTCGTGGCCCTGCACCGACCGCAGCACCGGCATTTCATCGAAGTGTTCGAGCGAGACGAGCGTGACCTCCGACGCGCCGCCACGCAGGGCGGCGCGCGCGGAGTCGAACGCTTCCTTCGCGCGGGCGTCGGCCGCGCCTTCCAGCGCGTCGAGTTCCTCTTCCCGGCCGACGCGCAAGGCCGTGCGGGCCGCGTCGAACGCCACGAAGCCGCCGCCGATGACCGCCACCCGGCGGCCCAGGTCCATGCGGAAGCCGCGGTTCACATTCAGGAGGTAGTCCACCGCCTTGACCACGCCGTCGAGATCCACGCCGGGAATGTCGAGGTCGCGGCCGCGCGAGACACCAACCGAGAGAAAGACCGAGTCGAACCCCTGCGCGCGCAGATGGGACAAGCCGAACGACGCGGACAGGGGCGTGTCGAGCTTGAGCGTGACCCCGAGCGCCAGAATCTTGTCGATCTCGGCGCGGAGCAGGCTGCGCGAGAGGCGGTATTCCGGAATGCCGTACCGCATCATGCCGCCCGGCTCGTTGCCGGCCTCGAACACCGTGACCTCGTGCCCGAGCAGCGTCAGGTCGTGTGCCGCCGACAGCCCCGCAGGGCCGGCGCCAATCACGGCCACCTTGCGGCGCGGCGCGGCGCCGGCGCCGCGAATCTGCGACCCCAGGGGCAACTGGTCGATGTACCGATTGCCCTCGTGGACGCCACCCGGCCGCAGCTCGTCCTGGGTGTCGGGCCGCATCGATTCGGCGCCGTACTGTTCGGTCACATACCGCTTGAGCGCCCGGATGGACACGGGCGCGTCAATCGCCCCGCGCCGGCAGGCGTCTTCACAGGGCGCGGCGCAGACGCGGCCGCACACGGACGCAAACGGATTCGGCGCCCGCGCCACCAGATAGGCGTCGCGATCGCGACCGTCGGCGATGAGCTGCACGTACCGGCCGGCGTCGGTCTGCACCGGGCATCCGGTCTGGCATTTCACCTGGGCTTTCCAGTGGGCAAGGTCCGGCAGCCGCGTGTGGAGACTCATGACTCCTAAACGGTAGCCGGGGGCCAGGACCACCGGGTATGACGAGGGTCATACGGGCCTATACTGGCCCGGACACGCAGCCCCAGGAGACACAATGACCCGACCGGAGATCCTCGCGTTTTTCAATGAGCGACAACAGGCTTGGGCCGCGCGCGATCCGGAGGGACTGACGGCGGGACACGCCGAACACGGCACGATTGAGAGTCCGATCTTCGGGCATCGCGAGGGCCGCCCGGCGATCAGGGAGAGCTACCGGGCGCTGTTTGACATGTTCCCGGATTGGGACTTCCAGAGCGAGCCGCTGCTCATCGACGGCGACCGCGTGGCCCAGCCTTTTTCTGCCGCCGCCACCCACACGGGCACCTTCATGGGGCTGCCCGGCACCCACAGGCGCTTCAAGATCCAGGGCGTGCGCCTGTTCACCATGGCGGATGGCCTGATCCAGCACGAGCGCCGGAGTTATGACTTCACCAGCCTGCTGATCCAGATAGGCGTCCTGAAGAGCAAACCCGCGTAGCCGCACGTGGTGCGTCACACTGGACGCATGACGACCGACCCGCTCGCCGGCACACCCTGGAGCACCGCCGCCACCGTGGCGGGATTTGCCGCGGCCCCGCCCAACGAGGTGCTCCTGTCGATCGCACGCGAGGAACTGCGCCGGTTGGGCGGCGCGGGACAGGCGCTGGATATCGGGTGCGGCGCCGCGCGCAACGCCGTGCCGCTGGCCGAGATGGGCTGGTCCGTGGTCGGCACCGACCTCTCGCAGCCGATGGTGGA
>JANLHE010000283.1 GCA_024653875.1 Acidobacteriota bacterium | reverse complement strand
ACCGGGACGGGATCTACGCCGCTGTCGCGGACGACGTCATTCGTGCCACGCCAGAGGAGTGCCGCGCCAATCCCCGGGCGTCGTCAGCAAAATTGCGGTGGGCCGAAAGAAGCCCTGGGGTCCTGCCGCCAGCGGCTTGACGTTTAACGTTATGCGTTATACTGTTGTCCAGTGATCAGGAGTTTCCGCACTGCTGAGACGAGGACGTTATTCGAAACGGGAAGGTCTACGCGTTTCGGATCCATCACGAAGGTGGCCACGCGCAAGTTGACTCAGCTTGAGGCGGCCGCAACGTTGGACTTTCTCAGATCACCACCGGGCAATCACCTCGAGGCGCTCAAGGGAGACCGGAAGGGCCAGCACAGTATCCGGATCAACGACCAATGGCGCATCTGCTTTCGCTGGACGGCCGCCGGACCTGAGGATGTGGAAATTGCGGACTATCACTGATGGGGCATGGGTATGAAGATCAAGAATGGGATGCGGCCGGTTCACCCCGGCGAAGTGTTGCGTGAGGACTTCCTGCGGCCCGCAGGCCTGACCGCGAACGCGCTGGCCAAAATACTCCACGTGCCGGCTCCGCGCATTAATGACATCGTGCGCGAACGCCGCGGTGTTTCCGCAGATACGGCCATGCGTCTTGCCCGGTACTTCGGCGGTGATGCGCATTCGTGGCTGAACCTGCAGGCCATCTATGACCTGCGCCTCGCGGAGATTGCCAATGCTCGCAAGATCGACCGCGAAATCTCTCCGGTTGCGGTGTAGCGAACGCTGAGACCGGTCCACAATGTGGCCCATGCGCAGATTCGCCACGATCCTCGTTTTCTCGGCCACTCTGGCCAGCATCGTCATTGCGCAGCAACCGAAGATCTATTGGGGCGACGACGTGCCTGCCGGGTGGACCGGGAAGTGGCCGGCGGAGTTGCTGACCGTGCCCGAGCGGACGGGATACACGAGGACCATGTCCACGCTGCAGATGCACGAGTGGATTGCGGCGTTGAAACTCAAGAGCGAGAACGTGCATGTGGCGCGGATGTTCACCAGTCCGCTCCGCAAGGTGGCGCCGGTGATGGTGCTGGCCAACCCTCGCGTGACGAGCCCGCAGCAAGCGCGTGCGTCCGGCAAACCGGTCGTCTTCCTGCTGGGGAACATTCACCCGCCTGAATCGGAGGCGGCGGAAGCGATGCTGATGGTGGCGCGCGATCTGGCTGCCGGCAAACGCAAGAACATCCTCGACAACGTGATCGTGATGGTGGCGCCCATCTATAACGTGGATGGCACGGATACGTTCGTGACGCAGGACGGCGGATTGGGCAGCGAGACGCCGCACATCCTTGGCGTGCGCGAGAACTCCGAGGGGCTGGATCTGAACCGCGACGCCGTGAAACTGACCACCGTCGAAGGCAACGGACTCTACCGCACGCTCAACGAGTGGGATCCGATGTTGTTCCTTGACGGCCATCTGATGAGTCGCGTGGATCATGGGTATGCCAACACGTATGGCACGACCACGGTGCCCGCCGCGGCGCCTGGTCCGCGCGATTACATGACACAGACGTTGTTCCCCGCGGTCCGCAACGCCGTCCGCAGCGATTTCGGCCTCGAGGTGTTTACGCATGCGCTCGCCACGCCGAGCACCTGGCCGCCCACGGCGTGGAGTCATGACCGCGCGGCCTGGACCGTGGAGGCCAAGTTCGTGGTCAACGACTACGGCCTGCGCAACCGGTTCGCGATCATCACCGAGACGCCGGGCCAGCCGACGTTCGAGCGCCGCATCTACGCGCAGCACGCGTATTTGGTCGCCCTGCTCGAATACGTGAGCACGCACGCGAAAGACATGCAGGCGGTGGTCAAGAAGGCCGACGACGACACCGTGGCGGCGGTGGCGGCAGGGGCGGAAGCCGGGACGCTGACGAACTTCCTGGATGGTGAGTACCGGTCGGCCGGAAAGATCGACCTGCTCGCCTATCGCACCAACGCCTCCGGTCCCCCTGAGGTTGTCCCCAACGTGGATGACCTCACGAGGCCTGTCGGCACGCGCACGGCGACGGTGCCTCGCGCGTATCTGCTGCCGCCGGGCCTCTCGGCGATTGCCGCCAAACTTCGCGCGCACAATATCCGCGTCACGGCGCTCGACAAACCTGTGCGTGTGCAGGGGGAGCAGTTCACGATCGATCGCATGTATGCCGTCCGCCGTTCGGGTTACGACATGACGACGCTGGATGGATCGTTCTCGCCGCTCATAACGAAGGAGTTTCCGGTGGGGTCCTTCCAGGTGGACATGGCGCAGCCGATGGCGAACGCGGCGTTCTACTACCTGGAGCCGCGGGCGCGCGACGGGTTCGTGGGCTGGGGTGTGATGGACGACATCCTGCGATCACTCGGCGCCGCGGAGCGGCCCGTCGTGTACCCGGTGTTCAAGATGCGCCGGGTGGTTCAGTAATGCCGGAGAGTATCTAGCCGCCGATGGTCAACTGATCCACAACGTTCTTCACGCCGTCGACGTCCTTGGCCAGTGCGACCGCGCGAGCCTTGCCCGCCTGGGTCTTGACCGTGCCCTTGAGGGTAACGACGTTCTTCGCGGTGTCGACGTTGATGTGGCTACCGGCCAGCAGGTCGTCACCCGTCATGAACCACTTCACCTTCGTGGTGATCCACGCGTCGTCGATCTTGGCGCCCGCCTTGTTCAGACCGGCCTTGGCGCGTTCGGTGAGCGTCTTGTCCTCGTCGGGATCCACCTTCAGCAGGTTCTCCACTGACGTCACGCCGGCGATCTTGGCGAGGCGTGCGGCATCCGCCTTCTGTGCCGCGGTCGCCACGTCGCCGCTCAACGTGACCTTGCCGGCGTCGACCGCGACCTTGATGTCGTACTTGCGGACGGTAGCGGCGGTCTCAAGCCGGTACTCGACCCGGTCTTTGAGTGTGTCGTCGGTGGGTTTCTGCGTCTGTGCGGCTGAAAGTTGCACGGCACCGGCGGTGACGAGCAGAGCGGCGGCGAGTCGTATGAGTTGTTTCAACATTTCAAATCTCCTGCTAGCAAGTGATGGTGAGCGCTCGGACGCGAGCGCGATGACGTGCTGATGTAGATCTACGCGCCGATCGCCGCCTGCTGGTTGATGCCCGCTTCCGCGAGGGCCGACAACTTCAGGTCCGCCGACTTTTCTTCGAGGAGCGTGTCCTGCAACAGGCCAGACACCGTCTGGTTGCCGACAATACGCGACCACGCGACGAGGGTGCCGTACGCGGCCATCTCGTAGTGTTCGACGCGCTGGGCCGCCGCAATCAGGCACGCATCCATCGTCGTCTCGTCGTGGTTCTCTTCCATGACAGCTGCGCCCTCTTTGAGGATGCCCGCCATACCGTCGCAGCGTTTGCCTTTGACCGGCAACTCGAGGCTGGCGAAGGCTTTTTCCAGACGCTCGATCTGCTTCTTGGTTTCCGCCAGGTGCGCGGTGAACCCGGCGGCGAGTTTTGGAGAGTGGGCCGCCTTGACCATTTTGGGCAGCGCCTTGAGGACCTGCTTCTCCGCGTCGTAGGTGTCGCAGAGTTCCATGACAAATGCGTCGTGAAGCGTGGTGGTGGTTTTCATCATCCAAGGATGCGTGTTGCTGTGTGCGCTCCGCTGTCCCAAACAGCACCTTGACGCGCGACCCGCTTACGGCAGTGAGTACGCGCGATACGCCAGGTAGGCGACGATGATGGCGAAGAGCCACAGAAACCAGCGGGCCACGCCCATCA
>JANLHE010000282.1 GCA_024653875.1 Acidobacteriota bacterium | reverse complement strand
CGATCCGCGGTCCGCAGCGATCGGTTCCAGCGCGATGCGCGGAAGACCCTGGTCATGTCGATCGACTCGGCGAGGACGATTGGGCTGATCGCGTCGAAGAACGCGAGGTGGTCGCGCCCGACAAACGCCGCGATGTCCGCCGACAGCGCTTCCGACGTGAGGGGGCCGGTGGCCACCACGAGCGGCGACATCTCCTCGGGCGACGGCAGGCGCGTCAGTTCCCGCCGCTCCACGCGGATGCGCGGATGCGACGTGATCGCGGCCGTGACCCGTTCCGAAAACTGCTGCCGGTCCACCGCCAGCGCCGCGCCGGCCGGCACGCGGACCTCGTCGGCGACGCGCATGATGAGCGAGCCGAGCCGCCGCATCTCTTCTTTGAGGAGTCCCACGGCGTTGTCCAGCTTGTCGCCGCGGAACGAATTGCTGCAGACCAGTTCCGCCAGTCCATCGGTCTGGTGCACGGCGGTGGGCCGGGTCGGCCGCATCTCGTACAGCGTGACATCCGCGCCCAGCGCGGCCGCCTGCCAGGCGGCCTCGCACCCCGCCAGGCCACCGCCGATGATGTGGACCATCTACTCGGCCAGCGCCTCGACCAGTTCCTCGCTGCGCACGTAGTCACAGGCCTCGTTGCTGCAGATCAGCTGGCGCCCGTGGCGCTTGGTGATCTTCTCTGTGAGGAACGGGCGCTTGCACTTGGGACACGGCTCGATGACGGGCTTGTTCCAGAGCGTGAAATCACACTTCGGATAATTCACGCAGCCGTAAAACACCTTGCCGCGCCGCGACTTCCGCTCGGCGACGTCGCCGCCATCCTTCGGGCACGTGATGCCGGTCAGCTGCTGCTTGACGTACTTGCACTCCGGGTACCCCGTGCAGGCCGTGAACTCGCCGAACCGGCCCTGCTTGATGACCAGGTTCTTGCCGCACACCGGGCACTTCTCGTCCAGGACCTGATCCGCCTTCGCGGCGCTCACGCCCTGCTTGGTCGCGATGACCTTCCGCGTCGTCTTGCACTCGGGATACCCCGTGCACGCCAGGAACATGCCGAAGCGTCCGCGCTTGAGGATCATCGGCTTCCCGCAGTTCTCGCAGGCTTCCTCCATGTCCTCGGCCGGCGCGTCGGCCACTTCAATTTCCTTGGTGTTGTCACACGCGGGGTACGCGCTGCACGCCAGGAAGATGCCGAACTTGCCCGACTTCTCCACCATCGGCGCGCCGCACTTCTCGCAGATGATGTCGGTGGGCTGGCCCTCCTTGTAGCTGGGCATGCTCTTTTCCGCCCGCGCCAGGTCCTTGAGGAACTTCTTGTAGAACGTGGACAGGGTCTTGGCGTAATCGGCCTTGCCCTTCTCGATCTCGTCCAACTGCTCTTCCATCCTGGCGGTGTACTCAATCGCCAGGACATCTTCGAACGCGGGGTACAACAGCTTGTCCACCAGCCGGCGGCCCAGGATCGTCGGGCGGAAGCGGCCTTCCGTCTTGTTCACGTACTCGCGGGACTGCAGCACGTTGATGATCGACGCGTAGGTGCTGGGACGGCCGATGCCGTCTTCTTCGAGCGCCTTGACCAGCGAGCCTTCATTAAACCGCGCGGGGGGCTGCGTGAACTTCTGCTCGGGCGTGACGGCCTTGACCGTCAGGATCTGCCCTTCCTTGAGCGCGGGCAAAACCGCCGTGCCCTCATCATCGTCGCTCTCCACCTGCACGCCCGGCGTGGGCGCGGGCCGCTCGGTGCGCTCGCTCTCTTCAGCCTCGTCCTTGGCCTGACCGTAGACCGCGAGCCAGCCCGCGAACTTTGGCACGGACCCCTTGGCGCGGAACAGGTAGTTGCCGGCCGCGACCTCCACGGTCGTATCGTCGAACGTCGCCGGCGCCATCTGCGACGCGACGAACCGGTTCCAAATCAGCCGGTACAGCGAATACTGATCGGCCGTCAGATGCGGCCGCACCACCTCGGGCGGATACGCCATCGACGTCGGACGAATCGCTTCGTGCGCATCCTGCGCGGTCTGTTTGACGCGGAAGCGGTTGGCCTCCTTCGGCAGGTAGTCCGCGCCGTACGTCGCGCCGATGTGGGCCCGCACGTCCACCAGCGCCTGATCCGCCACGCGCACCGAGTCGGTTCGCATGTAGGTGATGAGACCGATCGCCGCCTCTTCGCCGGGCAGTTCGATGCCCTCGTACAGCTGCTGCGCGATCATCATGGTCTTCTTGACCGGGAAGCGCGACGCCTGCTGCAGCTTGCTGGTGATGAACGGCGGAACGGCGGGTTTCTTCCGCTCCTTCTTCTGGACCGACGACACCGTGAACTTGACCTTCGCCAGGTCAGCCAGAATGGCCTTTGACTGGGCTTCGTTGGCGATCTTCGCGGCGGCGCTGCCCTTGCGGGCCAGGCGCGCGTCGAACTCCGGCGGCAACGCCGCGGCCAGACGGGCCGTGACATGCCAGTACTCCTCGGCGACGAACGCGTCGATTTCGTTCTCGCGGTCGCAGACCAGCTTGAGCGCCACCGACTGCACGCGCCCCGCGCTGAGGCCGCGCCGGACCTTGTCCCACAGCAGCGGACTGATCTTGTAACCGACGAGCCGGTCCAGCACGCGCCGGGCCTGCTGGGCATCGACCATCTTCATGTCGATGTCGCCGGGATGGGCGACCGCCTCGAGAATCGCCTTCTTGGTGATCTCGTTGAACATGAGGCGGTGCACCTTGCGCTTCTTGCTGCCCAGCTCCTCGGCC
>JANLHE010000280.1 GCA_024653875.1 Acidobacteriota bacterium | reverse complement strand
CCCCGCGGAAGGCGCCATGTGAGTTCGCCGCCGGCGTGCAGCCGATCCGACGCGTATGGCAGGCTGATCCGCTTGTTCTTGTAGGACACGGTGCCGCTCAGATTTGCCGTGTCGGACGTGGCGTACTGCCACTGGCTCGACGGCGTGTCGTTGGTCATGCCCGTGCTGCGGACAAATGCCCTGAACGTGAGGCGGGGCACGACGGTCACGACGTAATCCGCCGACAGATTCGCGGTGGTGATCTGTGCCTCCGCGTTGGTGCGCGGGAGCGTCTTGTTCGCCAGGAAGTTGACCTGCGTGGCGTAAGGCAGCAACTGCGCGTCCTGTTCCAGGCGGCCAAACGCCGCGCTCGCGGTCAGGTAACCCGCACGGTGCAGTTCGATGCCGCCGTTGACCAGCGCGTTGTGATACCGGCTGTCCGGCGAGAGCGGCCGCGCGCCGAACGTGCCCACCATGCGGTCCCAAGCATCGAACTCCGCGCCGGGCGCGGCCGTGGCGTACACGTTCTGCCATCGCATCGTGTCGATCGCGTTGGCAAAGTCGGAATACAGATACTCCGCGCGCACCTGATAGCCGCGTCCGCGGTGTTCGGCCGAGAGCGTGATGTCATTCGTTTCGTAGTCGACCGGCTCCGCGAGCTGAATGTTCAGCGTGCGAGGCGGACGGTCTCCGATGGGGCCGTACGTGGACTTGGAACCCGTGGTGCCCCGTCGATCCAAGGCGATACCGAGCGACAGCGCGTGTGAGGGGCTCCACGACGCCGCCAATCGTCCTTTTTTACTCTGCGTACCGAGCAAGGTGGGGTGCAGCGTCCTCGCCTGGTAGGCGGCGATCAGCGCGTCGCTGGCGACCACGTCGGGCGCATTCGCCGCGGCCGTGGCCAGTTTCTTGAACGTGATCGGCACGGTCGCCGGCACGGTGAATATCCCGTCACCATCGGTGTTGTACGGCGTCCGCGCCTTGTTGCTGTACAGGTGCGGCGTCTCCGACCACAGGGCCTTGATGGACCAGCGGCCGGGCCGGCCGGCAGTGAACAGGATGCCCTGGTCCGTGCGGCCGACGTTGGTGGCCACAAGGTCCAGCACGCGGCCGCTCTGCGCGTCCCTGACCAGGAAGGTCAACTTCGGTAGAAAGAACGTCCTCGAGAGATCTCTGTATTCCGACAACTTCGCCGAGTTCGAGTTGTTGTCAACCTGCTGGGCGGCCGATGTCACGCTGCCGGTCACCTGCAGGGGCGGGGGAGGTGTCTGCGCAAATGCCTGCGCGGCGAGTCCGAGTGTGACGATGGATGCGACGATGGTCCTCATGGCGGCCTCTCCTACCGGGTGAACTTGGCGCCAGACGGGTGATTGGACCCGTGCGTCGTGATGTGGCAGTTGGTGCAACCGCTGCCGTACGGGTTGCTCGTGCGGTTGTAGCGCGGCAGGTTGATGTGTCCCCCGTAGGAGTGACAGGTCAGGCACAGGAACGAGTCCTTGCCGTTCAACAGGCTCTTCTGGTTGGATCCATGCGGTGTGTGGCAGTTCGCGCAGCTCTCGCGGACGGGCGCATGCTCCCAGACGAAGGGACCCCGTTTCTCGCTGTGGCAGGTCACGCAGGTCTCGTTCAGCGTGGGCTTGATGAGCAGGCTGGGCGTCGCGCCGTGGACGTTATGGCAGTCAGCGCACTCGATCTTGCCCTCGCGCACGGGGTGATGCGACATCTTGCCCAGGTCACCCTTCACCTCGGCATGGCAGCTGTAACAGGTCTCGCTGGCCAAGGCCTTCTTCAGGAGCGCGCTGTCGCTCTTCTTTGCCATCACCGTGTGGCAGGACGTGCAGCTCACATCCGCCGACTGGTGCGGGCCGGTCTTCCAGGCGAACCGTTTGCCACCCTCATGGCACTGCAGGCAGACGGCGGCCTGCGATTCGGACTTGGTAATCGCCAGTTCGGCCGTCGGGTTCTCCATGTGCTTGCTGCGCGGACCGTGACAGCTCTCGCAGTCGCCCACGTCCGTGTTGCCCGCCAGGGACAGCGCGTGGGCGTGGGTCGTGCCCGCGTATGTCTCCATGCTGGCCTCGTGGCACGTGAGGCACGCCTCGGGGTCCTTGACGAACGTGGCGTCCGCGAAGGCCGGGTTGATCTTCACCCAGTCCACGGGCCGGATCGGCGCGGTGGCGACGTTGACGTTCCAGCCGAACGCCACGGCAAAGAGCGTGGTGGCGGCGGCAAGTGAAATCCAGCGGTGTCCTGTCATCTGCGAGCTCCTGACGTGGTTCAGTCTAGGAGCCGCCGGCGACGATGGAACTGAAGAGATTCTGAACTTGCGTTCAGGTACGCGGCAGGACGATGGTGACCCGGGCTCCGCCGTCGGGATTGGACCCCAGTTCGAGGCGCCCGCGGTTGGCCGTGACGGCCCACTGGACGATCGCCAGGCCGAGGCCGGTGCCTTCGGGACCGCTTTCGCGGTCGCGGTCCAGGCGGTAGAACCGTTCCACCACCCGGTGGCGCTGATCCTCGGGGATTCCGGGGCCCTGATCGTCCACGACGAGGTGATGTTCCGACGGCGTGCTGACCGAGGAAATGGTGACGCGGCTGCCCGTCGGGGTGAACTTGATGGCGTTATCGACCACGTTGATCACCGCCTGGCGGATCATCGTGTCATCGCCCATGACCGTCAGCGGCGCATGCACCGCAACCCGCAGTTCGACGTTACGTTCGTCCGCCAGCACCGACAGCTGATTCACCACATGGTTCGCCACGCCGGCCAGGTCCATCGGCGCCGCTTGCGGGGCCACGCGGCCGCTCTCCCAGCGCGAGAGCGTGAGGAGCGTCTCGACCACCCGTGACAGGCGGTCCACTTCTTCCAGCATGCTGCCGATGACCTCCTGGTGCTCCTCGACTGTTCGCGACTCCTGCAAGCCCACTTCGCCGACGCTGCGAATCGCGGTCAGCGGCGTGCGCAATTCGTGCGAAACGTCGGCGGTGAACCGTTTCAGCCGGTCGAACGAGTCCTGCAGCCTGGCGAATGTGGCATTAAAGACTGTCGCCAGCTGTCCCAGTTCGTCGGGCGTTTCCGCGCCGGGCAGGCGCTCGGACAGGCGATCGGCGCTGATCGAGCGCGCCCGCTCGGCCATGGCCGACAGTGGCGCGAGGGCCCGGCCGGAAATCAGATAACCGGCCACCGACGCGACAACGATCGCCAACGGGCCAATGACGGCGAAGATGAGCAGCACTTGCCGGAGATCGCGGCGTAACCCATCTTCACTGCGAGCCACCCGAATCCACAGCGGCTCGCCGTCCAGGGGCCGCTGCACGGTGAGCAGGCGTACGTGGGCGCCCGACGGAGTCTGGCGGGTGTTGGGACCCTTCGGGTCGGCGGTGACGTCCGGCAACGTCCGCCAGATCCCCCGTTCCTCCGGAATGCCGCGCAGGTACCGCGGGCGTCCTTCCGCGTCATAGACCTCGACCCACCGGCGCGGACCCGCGTCGTATCCCGGATCGGTGTCCGCCTCCACGCGCCAGACAAGCTCGCCGTCCCGCGAGACAATCATCTGCAGGGCGAACTCCATGTCTTCGGTCAGATGGTGATCCAAAGCGGCGCGCATGGACTGCCACTGAATCAGCGCGACGCCAGCGAGCACCGGAAGCAGGATCAGCAGGATGGTGGCGGAGAACCAGAGGGTGAGCCGTGTGCGCAGCCTGGGCTGTCTCACGACGCGCCCGCCTTGAGGGTGAAACCCACGCCGCGCAGGGTATGAATCAGTTTCTGCGGTGCGTCGGCGTCAATCTTCCGGCGCAGTCTCGTCACATGCACGTCGATCACGTTGTCCAGGGGCGTGCCGCGCGACGGTTCCTTCCACACGTCGCGGGCGAGCATCTCGCGTGAGACGACCTGGCCCTGGTACCGAAGGAGATAGGCCAGCAGATCGAATTCGCGCGCGGTCAGGTCAATCGTGATTCCCGCCCGCTGCGCGACGCGTGCAATTGGATCCAGTTCCAGGTCAGTCAGTACCATGCGCAGGGACTGTTCGGACCTGCCTCGCCGGAGCAGGGACCTCAGGCGCGCGAGCAGTTCCGCGAACGCGAACGGTTTCACCAGGTAGTCGTCCGCGCCGTGGTCCAGACCGGAGACGCGATCTTCCACGGTGTCGCGCGCCGTGAGCACCAGCACCGGCACCGTCAGGCCCCGGCTGCGCAGGCCGGACAGAATCTCGAGGCCGTCCCGGCCGGGCAGGCCGAGATCGAGGACGATCACGTCAAACGGTTCGGTCGTCGCGCGGAAGTAGCCGTCTTCGCCGGTCCTGGACACGACGGCCTCATACCCCTCGGCGGTCAAGCCCACTTTGAGGGCGCCTGCCACCTTGCCGTCGTCTTCAACAATGAGTGCGCGCATGACCTGTCCCGATCACCATACCGCCGCGAGCGAGGCCGCGTCGACGAATACGCGCCTGAATTCTTGTTCAGGCGGCGGTGGCGCTGTTAGCGGAATCGATCAAGAAACTCCCGCGGCGTTTCAATGGGAAATGAGGTCTTTTCGGCGAGGTCCAGGATGTCTTTGTCTCCGCTGACGAGTACGTCGACCTCTCCCGAGTAGGCCAAGTCGACAAACGCCTGATCGTCGGCGTCGCGGCACCGCGCGTGTCTCGATCGCCCGGCTGAACGATTGTCCATCGTCTCGGTGAACGGCAGATAGGCCGCCAGGGCGAACTGGATTTCCTCTTCCGACAAGCCGAACTTCGGATAGGCCAATACTCGGATCAACTCGTTGGTCGTTGCTGTCGACACCAACGGCCGCGCGCGGCCGTCGGTCCATAGGGAGCGCAGCCTTCCCAACCGGCCGGAGGGAAAGAGGAGTGCCGACACGACGGTGTTCGTGTCGAGCACCACCTTCACTTCCGCGAACTCCGCGCCCACGCGACGGCGGCCTTGACATCGCGGTCCGACAGACCCAGTTTGGCCAGGCGCGCCTGCACCTGCTCCAGCCGGTCGGCGGCGCCAGATTGATCGGGTCGAACCGGCACCAGCGCGATCCTTCCGGCTTCCACGCGCACGTCAAAGTAGTCCACATTCGGAAACCGGTCGACAACCCGCTTGGGCAGCGTCAACTGGTTCTTCGATGTCTTCTTGGCAATCATGGCAATCCTCACCTCGGCAACGTGCAAGGATTAAAGGATACCTTACTTCCTTACCGATTGCGATCGAGGACGATCCTGAATTCTTGTTCAGGGGGATCAGGCTCAGAAGACGTCGGACCGCTGACCCAATGCGGCGGTGCCGCGCTGATAAAAAACATCCGCACGTACAGATCACTGGTCAGGAAGTAGCTGCCTCTGGCGATGTGAATCCACGTGCTTCGGCCTGTGGGATCTGGTGTGAAGCGGACACGCTGTAATTCGTACTCGACCGACGATGCATCGTTCAGCTTCCGTTTGGCGGAGTTGTAACCAACCGTGAGTCCGGTGCGACGGTTCCGGAAATCCTGGT
>JANLHE010000278.1 GCA_024653875.1 Acidobacteriota bacterium | reverse complement strand
CACCGCAACACGTATATCAACGGCCCGACGGTGCTGACAGACACCTGGCAGACGCGCACGCGGCCTGATCTGTTCTTCGCCGGCCAGGTCTCAGGCGTCGAGGGCTACGTGGAGTCGGCCGCCTCCGGCCTCATTGCCGGGAGGAATGCCGCGCGCCTGGCGCAGGGCCGGATGCCGGCCGCGCCGCCGCGCACCACGGCGATCGGGGCGCTGGCCTGCTACGTGTCGCACGCCGACCCCGCGCACTACAACCCCACCAACATCACGTTCGGCATCATGCCGCCGCTGGACCAGCCCCCCCGGAGCAGGAGCGACCGCCAGCTCGCCATCAGCGCCAGGGCCCTCGCCGATCTGGCCGGCTGGCTTCACGCGACCGACACCGTAGTGGGATGATGACCGTGATGCTGAAGGACGCGACCCGCGACTTCCTGCAGTTCCTCAAGCTGAACCGGAACGCGTCGCCGCACACCGTGCGCGCGTACGACACGGACCTGACGCAGTTCGTGGAGTACCTCGCTGTGCGCAGTAAGACCAAACCCAGCCGGATCCCGGTCGGGGCCCTCGATGCCGAAGGCGTGCGCGGGTTTCTGGCCTCACTGCTCGATCGCGGGAACAGCCGGGCATCATCGGCCCGCAGGCTCGCCGCAGTGCGCGCGTTCGCGCGCTATCTGGTCCGCGAAGGCCACCTGGGTGACGACCCCACGCAACTGGTGGGCTCGCCACGCAAGGAGCAGACCCTGCCGCGCCATCTGGATCTGGCGCAGGTCGACGGCGTGATGTCGTCACCCGACGTGGCCAACCCGGCCGGGCGTCGCGATCACGCCATCCTCGAGCTGTTTTATGCGTCCGGCCTGCGGCTGAGCGAACTGGTCGGCCTCGACATCGAGGATGTGAACCTGTCCGGGCGCATGGTGCGCGTGCGCGGCAAAGGCGGCAAGGAGCGGCTGGTTCCGTTCAATCAGTCCACGGCGGAGGCGCTGAAGACAATGCTGCAGGACGCGCGCCTGGTGACGCCCGCGCCGGCGCGGGGACGAGGACGGCCGTCGGCGCATGCGCGTCCGCGCCACGCGCTGTTCCTGAACCAGCGGGGCGGGCGCCTGACCACCCGCAGCGTCGATCGCATCGTCCGCCAGGCGGCACGCGCCGCGGCCGTCCCCGGCGGGCTCAGTCCCCACGCGCTGCGGCACACGTTCGCCACGCACCTGCTGCAGGCGGGCGCGGATCTGCGCGCGATTCAGGAATTGCTGGGGCACGCGAGCCTCAGCACCACGCAGCGCTACACCCACCTCGACATCGGCCGCCTGATGGAAGTGTACCGGGCGTCACACCCCCGGGCGCGCAAGGTCTGAGGCCCGGTGGCGTCAGGCCGGGACGGTCTCCGCCATCTGCCGGCGCGACCGCGGGATTTCGATGTTCAGGATCTTGATCTTGTAGTTCATGACGCGCGGACTGATCCCGAGCAGATCCGCGGCGTCCTTCTGGATCCAGTTCGACATCTTCAGCGCCTCCACCACGGCCTGCCGCTCGATCTCTTCCAGCGGAATGCCCGTCGGCGGGATCCTCACCACCAGCGTGGGTTCGCCGGCCGCGGAGCCGGAGTGGTCGCCGATCTGCAGGTCGCTGAGGGTGACGGCGCGTCCATCCGTCAGCAGCACCGCGCGCTCGATGACGTTCTCGAGTTCGCGGATGTTGCCGGGCCAGTGATGGCGCATCAGCACCTTGAGGGCGTCGCCCTCGATGCTGTCCACCTTCTTCTTCAGTTCCCCCGAGAACCGGCGCACGAAGAACTCGGCGAGCGCGGGGATGTCGTCCTTGCGTTCGCGCAGCGGCGGCATCTCCACCGAGACCACGTTCAGCCGGTAGAACAGATCCTCGCGGAACCGGCCTTCCTTGACCATCTGCGACAGGTTCCGGTTGGTGGCGGTGATGATGCGCACGTCCACGCGCAGCGTGCGGGTGCCGCCCAGGCGCTCGAATTCATGTTCCTGGAGCACACGCAGGATCTTGGCCTGCGTGCTGGGGCTCATGTCGCCGATCTCGTCGAGGAACAGGGTGCCGCCATCGGCCTGCTCGAACCGTCCGATCCGCTGCTTGTCCGCGCTGGTGAACGCGCCCTTTTCGTGGCCGAACAGTTCCGACTCGAGCAGGTTCTCCTGCAGCGCCGCGCAGTTGACCTTGACGAACGCCTTGGTGGCCCGCAGCGAATTGTGGTGGATGGCGCCCGCGATGAGCTCCTTGCCCGTGCCCGTTTCCCCGCGAATCAGAATCGTCGAGTTGCTCCGCGCGACCTTGGAGACCATCCCGAGCACCTGCTGCAGCGCGCCGCTCGCGCCCACGATGCGGTCGAACGCGTAGATATCCTGTTGCGCGTGCCGCAGGTAGTCCACCTGGTGCTTGAGGTGCCGGAGCTCGATGGCCTTTTCGATCTTGAGCTCCATCTCTTCAATCTCGAACGGCTTCTGGACGAAGTCCACCGCGCCGATCTTCATGGCCTCCACCGCGGTGTGGATGGACCCGAACGCCGTCATGAGGATCACCGCCGCGTTGGGCTGCACCGATCGCGTCGTGCGCAGCACGTCCATGCCGTCCGCGCCGCCCATCCGCAGGTCGGTGAGCACGACGTCGAACTGGCTGTCCTGTAGCCGCTCGATCGCGCCGGTGCCGTTGGGCGCTTCCTCCACGTCGTGGCCGGCGTTGGTCAGGGCCTTGACCAGGCCCTTGCGAAGTGAATCGTGATCGTCAACGACGAGGATGCGTCCCATGATGGCTCGCTTTCAGATACGCGGGGGCCGGCACGACCGGCAGCGTCACGCGAAAGGTGGTGCCGCGTCCCGGTGCGGACGTGGCGTCGATGATGCCGTCGTGCGCGTCCACAACCTTGCGGACGATCGACAGGCCCAGGCCCGTGCCCTGGGGCTTGGTGGTGAAGAACGGGCTGAAGATCCGCTCCAGGTCGTCCTCGGAAATACCGGGTCCGTGATCGCGGACCTCGATCTTGACCTGGGCCGGTGGCGGCGGGCCCGCGCTGGCGGGCTCGGCCTCTTCGGAGACATAGGAGATCCGCACGTCCACGGGCTCGCCGGACCCGATGGCCTCGATGGCGTTGGTCAGCAGGTTGGTGAAGAGCTGGCGCAACTGGTGCGGGTCCGCCATCAGTTCCGGTACGCCTTCCTCCACGTGCAGCCGCACCTGGGCCCCGCCGTGATCGAGGCCCTGGATCGCGTCGCGCGCCGCCTCGGCTACCTCGAGTGGTTCCACTTGCAGCCGAATGGGCCGCACGAACTCGAGGACCTCCACCACGATGGCGTTGGCCATCTTGGATTCCTTGATGATGTCGCCCAGCGTCTCCATCGCGTCCGGCCGATCGGTTAACTGCCGGCGCAACATACCGGCCATCACCTCGATGCTGGCGAGCGGATTCTTGACCTCGTGCGCGATCGCGGCGGCCATCTCACCGAGGGTCGCCAGGCGATCCCGCAGGCGTTCCCGTTCTTCGAGTTGTTCCACCCGCGTCAGATCCTTGACGAACAGCGTCAGCCCGACTTCCACCCGGTCATCGTCGTAAATCTTCGAGATGGTGTAGCCGATGGCGCGTCCGGTCTTGCGCAGCCGGAGTTCCGCACGGTTCGGCAGCTCGGATGTTTCAAACGCGGATTGCAGCACCCGGACAACTTCCGGACAGGCCTGGAGCACGTCGGCGTAGGGACGTCCGAGGTCCCCGTCGTTCGGCGTGAGGCCCAGCACGCGGTAGGCCACCTTGTTCATCGCCGCGATGCGGCCGTCCCGGGCGATGGCCAGCACTCCGTTGCGGAGATTCAGGACCAGGTGACGGAAGAAACGGTCCGGCAGCGCCCCGGCGGCCGCGGGCCTGGCGGCAGGTGCGCCGCGCTTGGCCGCCTGGGTACGGACGGCGGCCGCTTTTGGCTTTGAAGACGACGCACGTGACGATGTTGACATCAGCATTCCAGACTCCGGGCGTCCCTACTGAGGCAAAGGATGTACCCGGCCGAATCGGCACAGTCTGCCCACAGAATTGTCCGTGGCAGTGCAAACCGGACCCGAAAGGGTCGCCCGGGATCATTACAGAATAATCCGTGAATTACAAAAATGAAATTACAGGCGGGCTGATTACGAATCTTGGAGTGCTTCCCAGCGGTTCATGAGGTCGCCGACCTCCCACATGAGCTGCTGGTGGCGAGCCACGGCGGCGTCGGCCGTGGCCCGGTCGTCATAGAAGCCCGGGTTCGCCATTCGCGCCTCAAGCGCCTTGATTTCGGTTTCGTGCGCCGCGATGCGCTGCTCCAGCTCGCCGATTCGGGTCTGTCGTTCTTCCTCGGCACGGCGTTTCCTGCGCGCCTCGGCATCGGCGCGCTTCTTGTCTTCGTACGACGCTTTCGGCTGCGACTGGCCGGGGTGCGGCGTGCGCGG
>JANLHE010000277.1 GCA_024653875.1 Acidobacteriota bacterium | reverse complement strand
GACTGGTACCTGGGCACGTTGTCGATCTGACGATTGCACTTTTCGCCCACCGACCTCTGAGGTCGGCTGGCAGTTTCTGCCACCTGGCTGGGAGAACGGCGCGATCCGACCGGAACCTGGCCTGGACCGGGAGTTGCAACGGTCCGAGGCGTGTCCAACTCCCCTGAGCCAAATGACCCGTGTGCGCGCGCGTCCGCCCGGGGATTCAGCCTGGTGGAGGTGCTGGTGGCGATCGGCGTGGTGTCCGTGCTGGTCGCCGGGGCGGCGGGCGTGCTGACCGGCGCCAGCGGGGCGATTCGCGCGGGGCGCGCCAGCACCACGGCCACGCTGCTCGCGATGCAGAAGGTGGAACAGCTGCGGGCGGATCCTGCGGTGCTGTTCGGCACCCATGAGGACCACGTGGCCGTGGATGGCACACCGGGTCCGGCGTCTGCCACAGGGCCCGGTGCGGGGTTTCTCCGGCGGTGGACCGTCACGCCCGCCAGTGGCGTTCCTGACGGCGCGATCGTGGTCGTGGAAGTGTTTTCGCGCGGCGCCGGGCGCGTGGCGGAACTGCACGCGTTGGTGGGGGCCCAGACACCGTGACGCGCGGGTCGGCGGGATTCACGCTGGCGGAGATGCTGGTGGCCATGGCCCTCACGCTGGCGGTGGTGTCTGCCGTGGCGGCGCTGGCCGCGCAGACCGATCGCCTGGCGCGTGCGCAACCGCGGGTGATGGATGCGCAACAACGGGGGCGCGTGGTGGCCGAAGCGCTCGGGCGCGACCTGCGGCTGGCCGGCGCGGGCATCGATCGCGGCCCCATTGTGGGAATGGTGGGAATGACGGGAATGACCGGGCCGCTGCACCACGCGTTCGCGGCGGTGTGGCCGCGGCGGGTGGGCCGCATTCGCGCCGACAGCCCGGCGACGGCGCGGGCGGATGTGATCACG
Source organism: Acidobacteriota bacterium (assembly GCA_024653875.1). Taxonomy (GTDB): domain Bacteria; phylum Acidobacteriota; class Vicinamibacteria; order Vicinamibacterales; family SCN-69-37; genus SYFT01. The sequence continues at coordinate 1,738 of JANLHE010000277.1, read as the reverse complement.
CTCGTCTACGTCCCCGACACCCTCGTCCAGACCTCGCTGGCGGCCGGCCACGCGGCGTCGGCGGGGCAGATGGCGCTGTCGCCGTGCGCGGCGGGAGCGGCGTGCCACCTCACGCGGGGAGCGACGCTGGCGCTGTTTGACGCGCAGGGCCGCGTGGATCTGCTGGGCGTCCTTGGTGGCGCCGACGGCTGGCCCGACGTGCGCACCCTTGGCGCGTCGGCGGGCGGCTTCGCCTCGGGCGCCACGGTCGCGGAAGTGGTCATCCGGAGTTACTACTTCGACTCGGCGTCCTCCCAGGTGCGCGTCTACGACGGGGACGGCACCGACCAGCCGCTGATGGACGACGTGGCCGGCCTGGCGTTCGAGTATTTTGGCGACCCGCAGCCGCCGCAGCCGCCGCAGTGGCCGCGGCCCGAGCCGGGCACGGCGAATTGTCTCTATGCGGAGTCCGGCGACCTGCGCCCCGCCGCGACGCTGGCCGCGACCGAGGCGGGACTGGCGGCCCTGCCGCTCGCGATGTTCGCCGATGGTCCGTGGTGCGGCGCGGGCGGCACCGCGTTCGACGCCGATCTGCTGCGGGTGCGCCGGGTGCGTGCGGTGGCGCGCCTCCGGGCGTCCGGGCCTCGCGATCCGCTGCCGGACTATCGGGTGGTGATTGACGTGTCGCCGCCGAATCTGGGTTTGGCTGGCGGTGGGGCATGATGTTGCTGGTCACGACGTTGGCGCTGGGCGTGGCCTCGCTCTGTGGCGGGCTGGCGGTGCTGGCGCACACCGAGCGGGTCATCGCGCACACGCATCTTCGCGCGGTGCAGACGGCGTACGCCGCCGACGCGGCGGGCCGGCTGGCCGTGGCCGCGGTGTCGCTCGCGCCGGAGTCAGCGCAGTGGCCGTCGTTGGGCGACGTGGGCGGGCTGACCGCGGGATCACGGTTGATGGCGGTTGGCCCCGGCGAACTCGTGGACCTGGACGGGCGGACGCTGGAATTGAATCAGGCGGCCGCGCGCGACTGGCCCCTGGGCGCGGACACCCCGCGCTGGCGGTTGATGGGGTGGGGGCGCCTTCCCATCGCGCCAGCCGGCGCGGCACCCACGGCGCCCCGGGTGGCAATGTGGGTGGCTGACGATGTGATGGATCGGGATGGCGCGGCGGGCGACGACGCGAATGGCGTGATCATGATTCGCGGGGAGGCGTTTGCGGCAGGCGGGGCCGCAAGCGCGGTGATCGCGCACGTCCGGCGCGAGGCGGGGCGCGTCCGGGTGCTGTCGTGGCGGCCGGTATCGTGAAGAAGAGGGAGGGTTGACGTGTCGGTAATGGTGATCGTTGCGCTGGTGCAACTGATGCTTGGCGCGTGGAACGCGCCGGCCACGAGCCTGGGCGAGGTGGCCCGGCGGGAGGCCGCGCGGCGCGCCACCTTGCCGGCGTCCGTGCGCGCGTTGACGAACGCCGATATCGGCCCGGCGCCGGCTCGCCCGGCGCCGCCGGCTGCCGTGCCTCCAGCGGTGGATGCCGCCGCGGCCGGCGCCAAGGCCGCCGAGGGCGCCGCCACGCCGCCCGATCCCGCGGAGAAAAAGGACGAAGCCTGGTGGCGCGCGCGCATCACCCAGGCGCGCACGGCGCTGGAGCGCGATCGTGTCATGGTGACGGCGCTTGAAAGCCGCGTGGCCGCGCTCACGACCGATGTGACCAACCGGGACGATCCCGCGCAGCGCGCCGCGCTGATGAACGAGCGCGTGCGCGT
>JANLHE010000276.1 GCA_024653875.1 Acidobacteriota bacterium | reverse complement strand
GGCAATGGGTATCCCTTCGGTACCTTGACGACGTAGGTGCCGGCGGCCAGGTCGTGCCAGGCCTGGCGCGCGGGGCGGCCGTCGGTGGCGAGGACGTCGCTGCGCAGAATCCACAACACGCCAATGCCGAGCGCGCCAAACGACAGGATGCTTGTCAGGCCCCGCACCAACGCCTCGAGGAATGACAGCGCTCCGCCACTGATCTTCGCCACGCGCAGGTTGGTGACAATGCCGCCAATGGTCGTGCCCTTCCACGCCCAGAACCCGATGAAATAGGCCAGCAGCACCGGAAGCAGCACCTCGTCGTTGCGGAACCAGAACGGCCCCTCAAGCAGCTCCGTCACGAACAGCACCAGCACGAGATCGATCACGAACGCGGCGGCCCGATCGAGGAACGCCGCGCGCGGAAACAGCGCGAGTTCGGAAGCGGAGGGCGCCGGTGCGGGTTCGGGCGCCGGCTGCCATGCATCGGCGACAGGGCCGGCAAACGACGCCGGGCCGGCGCTAAACCCCGGCGCGGCATACGCGTATCCGCCGGCTCCGGCAGGCGCCACCGGCGGCTCGGGCTCCGGCACCGCCAGCGGGGCTCGCGCGGGCTTCTCGACTTTCGGATGCTCGCGGCGCCACGCGGTCATGAACGCCAGCACCGACGCGCCCAGGCCGAGCACGCCAAACAGCGCCCAGGCCATCAGGCCGAGGATCGGCACCATGTAGGTAATCGTGACGAGCGCGAACCCGATCAGGAACGAGCGCAATCCCTGCAGCCGGTTGTGTGGATCGTCTGGCGTCATCACCGTATTGCCGATCCAGCGCAGCACGCCCACGCGGCCGACAATGCCGGCCACGACCAGCGCAACGAGCGCAAACGGAATCACGGCGATGCCGATGATCGAGACGGCCAGCAACGCGGAGACGGGCCCCGCGAGCAACAAGACCAGCAGCCCCGTCATGAAGCTGCCGAACGGCCGGACCGCCAACGCGTCTGCCGTGGCGCGCACCGGCTCATGCGCCACGAGGTTGATCATCAGGTAGACGACAAAGAAGAGGGCGAGGACACTCCACACCCAGCCGATGCTCGCGACGATCGGCCGGCCCCACAGCAGGCCGTAGGTCACCCACGGCACCACCGATTCCATCCACGCGCCGAGGGCGCGCGTGCCGATCACCACGTGTTCCCCGCCGAAGATGAACCCCTCCGGCAGGTCGATGCCCGTGCCCACGACAGTGACCTCGTCGCGCACCATCGCGCCCGGTTGCACCGTGGCGGTGCCGCCCACGACGACGAACGACCCGTTGACGACGGCCGTGCTGGCCAACGTGACCGGCCCGAAGACCACGACGAGATCCCCGTCGACGCGCCCTTCGATACGGGCGCCGCCAAAGATCACGGCCACGCCGCGCGCGGTCTCCCCGGCGCGCAAGGCGTAGTCCTGTCCCACCCGCAGCACCGGCCGCCAGTACCGGCGCCGGATGCCGAACTCGCGTTCAAACCGTTCGAGTTCCGGAGACTGGTCCACCACGGTTGGCGAGGTCGAATCCGTCACGCGCGGCAGGTTCTGCCGCGTGCGCGA
>JANLHE010000275.1 GCA_024653875.1 Acidobacteriota bacterium | reverse complement strand
GCGTACGCCGCGGCGGTGGTGGGCGCGCGCGGCGCGATCATCGCGGTGGCCAACGTGTTGCCGGAGGTCAGCGCGCGGCTCTGGGCGCTGTCGATCGCGGGCCAGCACGCGGAGGCGCTGGCGCTGCAGCGGAGGATTACCCCGCTGGCGCAACTGGTGTCCAGCGTGCACGGCGTCGCCGGACTCAAGTGCGCCCTCGATCATCTGGGCGCGGATGGCGGGCCCGTCCGCGCGCCCTTGCTTCCGGTCGCCGCGCGCGTGGCCGATGACATTCACTCGGCGCTCGCCGAGTGGTCCTCCGAACGAAAGGGCTGACGCCCATGCCTGATCAACCGTTGCCGTCCACCGAACGCCTGCTGCTGGGGCCCGGGCCGTCGCCCGTGTCCGATCGGGTGCGCCGCGCGCTGGGGGCGCCGCCTCGTTCACACCTCGATCCGGAATTTGTCCTGCTGCTCGATGACGTGCGCAGGCACCTGACGACGCTGTTCAACGCGGCCGAAGGGTATTTCACATGCGCGCTCTCCGGGACCGGCACGACCGGCATGGACGCGGCCGCGGTGAATCTCGTCGAGCCCGGCATGTCGGTGCTCTGCGTCGTCAACGGCTATTTCGGCGACCGGCTGTCCCAGATCTTCAGGCGCCAGGGCGCGTTCGTGGAGCGGCTCGAGGGCGAATGGGGCCGCGCGATCGATCCCGCGCAGGTGGAGCGCGCGTTGGCCGATGGCCGGTTCGATGTCGTGGGCCTCGTCCATGGCGAAACGTCGACGGGCGTGATGAATCCCGTCGAGGCCATCGCGCCGATCGTCCGCAAGCGCGATGCGCTGCTGGTCGTGGATGCCGTCACGTCGCTGGGAGCCGTGCCGGTCGATGTGACGGCGTGGGACATCGACGTGTGTTATTCGTGCTCGCAGAAAGGCCTCGGCGCGCCCTCCGGCCTGGCGCCCATCACGTTCTCAAGCCGCGCGCGTCAGCAGCGCATGCTCCTGCCGGATTTCTCCCTCGACATCCAGAAGCTGGAGGATTTCTGGGTGCGCCGCCAGTATCACCACACGATTTCCGCGCCGCTGATTTATGCGCTCCACGCCGCGCTGGCGGAACTGCATGAGGAAGGACTGCCCGCGCGGTGGCAGCGCCATGCCGCCGCGCACCTCGCGCTGGTGGAGGGCCTCGCGTCCATCGACTTGCAGCTGCTGCCGGCGAAAGACCATCGATTGCCAAGCCTGAATGCCGTGCGCGTGCCGAAGGGCGTGGATGCGTCGGTCGTGCGCGACCACCTGCTCTCGCGGCACAACATCGAGATTGGCGCGGGGCTGGGACCGCTGGCGGGCCGGATCTGGCGCATCGGGCTGATGGGATCGGGCGCCACCCTCGGGAACGTCTCCCGCGTGGTCGCGGCGCTGGCCGACGCGCTGGGCCGCACCCCCGGGCGGTAGGCAAGACCCCATGAGACACACGTGATGCGGCGCCTCCTGCGATATGCCGTGGCGGCGGCCGCGCTGGGGCTCGCGATCGTCTCGCACACCTGGGCGACCCTGCCGAATGTGCGCGCGCTGGTGCGTGAGGTGCCGGAGTCCACGGCCTTCATGCACCTGCGAGAGGATCAGGCCGCCGGCAAGGGACGGACGCTGCGCCGGCGGTACCGATGGGTGAGCTACAACCGGATCTCCCCGCACCTGAAGCGCGCGGTCATCGTGGCGGAAGACTCGGCCTTCTGGCAGCACGAGGGACTCGACTTCGACGAGATCAAGGCGTCGATTGAAACGAACTGGATGCGCGGGGAATTTGCCCGCGGCGCCTCGACCATCACGCAGCAACTGGCGAAGAACCTCTACCTGTCGCCCTCCCGTAACCCCTATCGCAAGGTGCGGGAGCTGTTTATCGCGCGCCGCATGGAAGCGGAGCTCTCCAAGCGCCGCATCTTCGAGTTGTATCTGAATCTGATCGAGTGGGGCGATGGCATCTGGGGCGTCGAGGCGGCCGCACGTGCGCATTTTGGCGTGTCAGCCGCCGACCTCGGCCCGGCACAGGCCGCCTTGCTGGCCGGGGCCATCATCAATCCGCGCGTCTACAGCCCGTCGCGTCCGAACGCGCGCCTGCTGCGTCGGCAGGGCATCATCCTGCGTCGGATGGGCGCGGTGGACGAAATCCGCTGACGGTCAGAGAATGCGGCGCGCGCCGACGAAGCGCGGCTGCCAGTAGGAGGACCGCACCCGTTCGGTCCGCACCACGCCGGAGGCGGCCGGGGCGTGGACAAATTCGTCGCTGCTGATCGCGAGGCCCACGTGCGAGGCGCCGGGCGCCACCGTGGAAAAGAAGACCAGGTCGCCCGCCCGCACGTCGTCCAGATCCACGCGCGTCCCCAGCCGGAACTGCTCCAGCGCCGTGCGAGGCGCGGGCATCTGATGTTGCGCCAGCACGTACCGCACGAACCCGCTGCAATCGAACCCGCTCACCGGGCTGTCGCCGCCCCAGCGGTACGGCACGCCCTGCAGCGTCAACGCCGTCCGCAGCAGGGCGTCGGGTGAGATACGCGCGATCGCGGGCATGAGGGCGGGCCTGAGCGATGCCGGAGGTCCGACCGTGGGGAACGGGGACGGGCGCGGAACGACCGCCGCCGCGGGGTGCGTCGCGCACGCCGCCGCGCTCACGGCGATGAGCACCGTGCCGCCGAGTCGTGACACTCCCAGACCCCACCTCATACGTCCTGATATCGGTCGCGCCGGCAGCCCCCTGCAGGCCGTCTGTCTAACTCACTGATAACGTTGACGTTACGCCATGGCAGCGCTTGACACCCCGCCGCAGGCTGACCGACAATGTGCACTGTTCGAGGTCATGGAACAAACACTGCTACTCAACGCAACGTACGAGCCGTTGAAGGTGGTGCACTGGCAAAAAGCGATCACGCTCTGGTGCCAGGGCAAGGTCGAGATCGTGTCGGTGTACGACCGCGAGATTCGCGCCGTGACGTTCAGCATGAAGTTGCCGTCGGTCATCCGGCTGCTGCGCCGGATTCGTGTGCGCCGGCGGATGGACTACGTGCCGTTCTCGCGCGCCAACATTTACGCCCGCGACGATCACCGATGCCAGTACTGCGGCCACGTGTTCCCCACGGGGGAACTCACGTTCGACCACGTCGTCCCCGTGGCGCAGAACGGCCGCAAGGACTGGGAGAACATTGTCACCTGCTGCATCAGCTGCAACCGCCGCAAAGGCGGACGCACGCCCGCGCAGGCCCACATGCACCTGATTCGCACGCCGAAGCGCCCGGCGAAGGCGCCCGCGATTCGCATCACCTTCGGCATGCGCAACGCGCCGGAAAGCTGGCGGGACTACGTCTACTGGAACGTCGAACTGGACGACGTATAGTTCGTGCCGGTGTTGTCTTCCATCAGACCCAGAGGCGCCGTGCCCGGCGCGCGGGTGACGCTGCTCGGCGGGGGCCTGCCGGTGCCGCCCGACGGTCCGCCGCAGGTCACCATCGGCGGCCACGACGCCCGCGTGGCATTTGCGTCCAGCCGCGCCATCGCCGTGCTGGTGCCGGAGGAGACGGCCGGCGGGCCGCAGCCCGTGCGCGTGATCGGCGTGCCCGGCGAATCCCTCATGGTGGACGTGGCCCGCGAGGTCACCACCGGCGTGCATCAGGTGGACAGTCCGCTGTGTGACGCGGCCGGATCCCTCTACGTCACGCACAGCGGAGGGCGCGATACCAAGGCGCCCGAGCCGATGCACCGCGTGCGTCCCGACGGCACCCGGGAAGCGCTGGGCGTGGAAATCGCCAACCCCACCTCGCTGGCCCTGGGCCCTGACGGCACGGTGTATGTGTCGAGCCGGTTCGAGGGAACGGTCTATCGACTGACGGCGGACGACCGCGCGGAGTTGTACGCGGCAGATCTCGGTGTCGCGACGGGGCTGGCGTGCGCGCCGGATGGGACGCTCTTCGTGGGCGATCGCTCCGGCACCATCCTGCGCATCAGCGCCGGACAGTCTGGAGAGTCCGCGCGGCACGTGGAGCCGTACGCCTCGATTCCGGCCAGCGTCGCGGCCTTCCACCTGTGCCTGGCGCCGGACGGGTGTCTGTACGTGGCGGCGCCCACATTGGCGTCGCACGACGTGGTGTATCGCATCACGCCGGAGCGGGAGGTGCAGGTGGCGTGCGGCGGGTTCGGCCGGCCGCAGGGACTGGCGTGTGACTCGTCAGGCGCGTTGTACGTGGCGGATGCCCTGGCGGGTACGTCGGGGCTGTTCCGTGTGGATTTGCAGGCCGCGGCGCCGGTGCCCGAACTGGTGATCGCCGCGCCGCATCTGGTGGGCGTCACATTTGGTCCCGCGGGCGAGATGTATCTGGCGTCGGCCGACGCCGTGTGGCGGATCTAGGGCTGGACAGCGTCTGGCTTCGACGCAGTCTTCGTGATCGTGAAGCCCGTGAACCCGTAGATCGCCGAGATCACCGGATTCAGCAGATTCAGAAACGCATATGGCGCGTACGCGAGAGTGGCCACACCCAGCGTCTGCGCCATGAAGGCGCCGCAGGTGTTCCACGGCACGAGCGCGGAGGTCATCGTGCCCGCGTCCTCCAGGCAGCGCGAGAGATTCTGCGGCGCCAGGCCGCGCCGCGCGAACTCCGCGCGGAACATGCGGCCAGGCAGCACGATGGCCATGTACTGATCGGATGCCACGATGTTCATGCCGATGGACGTGGCCAGGGTCGCCGCGATCAGGCTGCCGGTGCCGCGCACCGCGCTGAGGATGGACTCGGCGATGCGGGTCAGCATGCCGGTGGTTTCCATGATCGCGCCGAACGTCATCGCGGACACGATGAGCCAGACCGTGTTCAGCATGCTGCCCATGCCGCCGCGCGACAGCAGTTCATCCAGCACCGCGTTGCCTGACGACAGGGAGAATCCCGACGCGAGCGCCTGCCAGTTGCCTTTGATCAACGCCGCCCAGGCCGGCAGTTCCGGACTGTCGGCGAGTCTCGTCACCGCAGCCGGCTGGAAAATCGCGGCGAACACGCATCCTGTCAGCGCGCCAATCATCAGGGCCGGCGTCGCCGGGACCTTGCGGACGACCATGAAGAGCACGAGCACGACCGGCAACAGCAGGTGCAGGCCGATGGAAAAGTTCGACGCGAGCGAGGTTCGGATGGCATTCACGGCGGCGGTATCCTGTGGCGCCGTGGTCGTCATGCCAATGACCGTGTACAGAATCAACGCAATGACGAGGCTCGGCGTCGTGGTCCACGCCATGTGCCGGATGTGGGTGAACAAATCGGTTCCCGCCATGGCCGGGGCGAGGTTGGTCGTGTCCGAGAGCGGTGACATCTTGTCGCCGAAATAGGCACCCGATATGACGGCACCCGCCGCCATGCCCACGTTGAGATTCTGCGCCACCGCGATGCCGATGAGCGCCACGCCGACCGTGCCGGCGGTCGTCCACGAACTGCCGGTGGCCAGTGACACCAGGCCGCAGAGGATACACGCGCTGGGAAAAAAGACCGCGGGCGTCAGCAACTGCAGGCCGTAGTAGATCATGGTCGGCACGATGCCGGCGAGAATCCACGAGCCTATCAAGGCACCGACAATGAGCAGGATGAGCACGGCGCTGAGCGACAGCGAGATCCCGTGCACGATACCGGCTTCAAGATCCCTCCAGGAATAACCCAGCCGCATGCCCACGGCGGCAGCCACCGCCGCCGCCATCACCAGTGCGAGCTGGTTCGGACCGCCGGAGTTGCCGTCGCCGAAGAGCGCCACCGAACCGGCGAGCAAAACGATCAGCACGCCGACAGGAAAAAGCGAGAGGGCGAGGGACGGTTTCTTGCCAGCAGTGGTCATGTCATCTCCGGAAGGCCGCGATGATAGCATCCCAGCCTTCCATGGCGTTTCTTGACGGCGTGCGTGTACTGGATCTGACCCGCCTGCTGCCGGGCGGATTCGCCACGCTGATGCTCGCCGAGCTCGGCGCGGACGTCATCAAAGTCGAGGACCCGCGCGGCGGCGACCCGACGCGGCAGTTGCCGCCGTTTGTCGACGGCCGCAGCGTGTACGACCTGCTGTTGAATCGCGGCAAACGCAGCGTGGCGCTGGACCTGCGGGATCCGGCATCGCGGGCGTCGTTTGACGCCTTGGTGGCGCGGGCAGACGTCGTCGTCGAGAGTTTCCGGCCCGCCGCGGCGCGCCGGCTTGGCGTGTCCGGCGAGCAGTTGCGCGCGCGACATCCCAGGCTCGTGCATGCGGCCATTACCGGCTACGGCCAGACCGGGCCCTACGCCGAGCGGCCCGGGCATGACCTGAACTACGTGGCGGTGTCGGGCGTGCTGGCCGCGGATCGGCCCCATCCGTCGCACCTCCCGCGAATGTTCATGGCCGATGTCGGCGGCGGGGCCATGAGCGCGGTGATCGCGATCCTCGCGGCGCTGGTGGGGCGGGCCCGCACCGGCGAGGGCGCCGCGCTGGACATCTCGATGCAGGACGCTGCGCTGTATTGGGTCATGTTGCCGGGCGCGCGGGACCTCGTCGACGGCGGCGCGACCGCCATCGGCGCGCTGCACACGTTCGGGGAACACGCCTGCTACAACGTGTACGAGACCCGTGACGGGCGGCAGGTCGCGCTGGGCGCGCTGGAGTCGAAGTTCTGGACGACGTTCTGCGAGGCGATCGGGCGACCCGACCTCACGGCGCGGCACTTGACGGCGCCCGGCGACCAGGCGGCGCTGCTGCGCGAGGTCCGCGAGGTGTTTCGCACGCGGACACAGGCCGAGTGGTTGGCGTTTTTCGAGGGCCGCGACGTGTGTCTGTCGCCGGTCAACAGCCCCGCCGAAGCCTTTGAGGACCCCCAGATTGTCGCGCGGGGGACGGTGGTGCGGGCGCCGGGCCTGCGGGCGGTCCGGTCGCCCTTCGGCATGCCGCCGGTGCCCCTGCGCGAGGCGCCGTCCGTGGGCCAGGACACTGCCGCGATCCTGGCCACACTGGACTAAAATAGTCGTTTGGGGTTCGCGGTGCGGACCCCGGCAGGAGCGACATGGCGCACGACTGGATTGCCGTCCGCGGGGCGCGGGTGCACAACCTCAAGAACGTGGACGTGGACCTGCCGCGCGACCAGTTGGTGGTCATCACCGGGTTGTCGGGATCGGGCAAGTCGTCACTGGCGTTTGACACGATCTACGCGGAAGGGCAGCGGCGCTACGTGGAGTCGTTGTCGGCATACGCCCGGCAGTTCCTCGAGCAGATGGAAAAGCCGGACGTGGACCTGATCGACGGCCTGTCCCCGGCGATTTCCATCGAACAGAAAACCACCGCCTCCAATCCCCGATCCACGGTCGGCACCGTCACCGAGATCTACGACTACCTCCGGCTGTTCTTCGCGAACATCGGCGTGCCGCACTGCCCGGTCTGCGACCACGAAATCGCGTCGCAGTCGCTCGAACGCATCGTTGACGTCGTGCTGTTGTATCCGCCCGACGAGCGCATCAACGTGCTGGCGCCTGTGGTGCGCGGGCGCAAGGGAGAGTTCAAGAAGGACCTGGCGGCGCTGCGCGCGCGCGGGTTCGCCCGGGCGCGCATCGATGGCGCGTTCATCTCGCTCGACGAGGACATCGTCCTCGACAAGCGGAAGAACCACACCATCGAGGTGCTGGTCGATCGCGTGATCATCAAGGACGGCATCGAGCGGCGGTTGAGTGAGTCGCTGGACCTGGCGCTCACGCTGGCCGACGACATCGTGATCATCAACACGCTGGACGGCGGCGACCGGTTGTTCTCGCGCCGGATGGCCTGCCCGAACTGCGACATCAGCATTCCGGAGATGACGCCGCGGGCGTTTTCGTTCAACTCGCCCCATGGCGCGTGTCCCGGGTGCCAGGGCCTGGGCGCCGTGTATGACTTCGACCCCGTGCGCGTGGTGCCCGACGAGCGGCTGTCGCTGCAGGACGGCGCCGTGGTGCCGTGGGCCAAAGGGGATAGCCGGTTGCGCACCGAGATGCTGGAGGGGCTCCAGCGCGCGTTCGGCATCGACCCGGCGATGGCGTTCGGGAAGCTGCCGAAGAAACTGCGCGACATCGTGCTGATGGGCGCGCCCGGGAAACGGAGCAAGAGCGCGAAGGATCCGTTCGGGATGGACTTTGAAGGCGTGATTCCCAACCTGCGGCGGCGGTTCGATGCCGGCTCGTGGACGGATCAGGAAGCCCTGGAGCCGTTTCGCGCGCTGCGGCCGTGCCTGGCCTGTCGCGGGGAACGGCTGCGTCCCGAGAGCCGCGCGGTGCGCGTGAAGGGCCGCCGGCTGGCGGACTACGTCGGCGTGCCGATCGCCGAGGCGCTGCCCATGGTGGAGGGCCTCGAGCTGACCGAGCGCGAGTTCCTGATCGCCGGGCGCGTGCTCAAGGAGATTCGGGAGCGGCTGCGGTTTCTCGCCGATGTCGGCGTGGGGTACCTCACGCTCGCGCGCAGCGCGGCGACGTTGTCGGGCGGCGAGGGTCAGCGCATCCGCCTGGCCACGCAGATCGGATCGCAACTGACCGGCGTGCTGTACGTGCTGGACGAACCCTCGATCGGGCTGCACCAGCGTGACAATCGCCGGTTGCTGGCCACGCTCAACCGGCTCAAGAACCTCGGCAACACGGTGCTGGTCGTCGAGCACGACGAGGAGACGATTCGAACCGCGGACTATCTGGTGGACCTGGGACCCGGCGCGGGGGAACACGGCGGCCACGTGATCTTCCAGGGCCGGCCGCAGCAGCTGCTGGCCGCCCCGGGCGCGTCGCTCACCGGCCAGTACCTCACCGGCGCGCGCGCGATCGACACGCCGCCGGCGCGGCGGACCGGCAACGGCGGCACGGTCGTGGTTCGCGGCGCCCGCGCGAACAACCTGCAGCATGTGGACGTGGCGTTCCCCCTGGGGACGCTCGTCGCGGTGACCGGCGTCTCCGGCTCAGGCAAGTCGACGCTGGTCAACGAGATCCTGTATCGCTCCCTCGCGCGCTCGATCTATCGCGCGGTCGATGAACCCGGCGCGCACGACGGGATCGACGGCATCGAGCTCATCGACAAGGTGATCCAGATCGATCAGTCGCCCATCGGGCGCACGCCCCGATCCAACCCGGCCACGTACACCGGACTGTTCACGTTCGTGCGCGAACTGTTCGCCATGTTGCCCGACGCGCGGGCGCGCGGCTACAAGACGGGCCGCTTCTCTTTCAACGTCAAAGGGGGCCGCTGCGAGACCTGCCAGGGCGATGGCGTGATCGCCATCGAGATGCACTTCCTGCCCAACGTCTACGTGACGTGCGAGGAGTGCAAGGGGCGGCGCTACAACCGCGAGACGCTCGAGATTCTGTACCGCGGCAAGTCCATCGCCGACATGCTGGACCTGACCGTGGATCAGGCGCTGGAGCTGGTCGAGCACTTTCCGCCGATTGCCACGCGCCTGCGCACGCTGCAGGAGGTGGGCCTCGGCTACATCACGCTGGGGCAGTCGGCCACCACGTTGTCAGGCGGCGAAGCACAGCGCGTCAAGCTCTCGCGCGAACTCGCGCGGCGCGGGACGGGCCGGACCCTGTACATCCTCGATGAGCCGACGACCGGTCTGCACTTCGAGGACGTGCGCAAATTGCTGGATGTCCTGCACCGGCTGGTGGATCAGGGCAACACGGTCGTGGTGATTGAGCACAACCTTGATGTCATCAAGTGCGCGGACTGGGTGATCGATCTCGGCCCGGAAGGGGGCGTGGGCGGCGGGCGTGTCGTCGCGGCCGGCACCCCGGAGACCATCGCCAAGGCGCGCGGGTCGGCCACCGGTTTCTTCCTGGCGCCCATGCTCGCCGGGGGCCGCGCCGCGAACACGACGGCGGTTTCATGACGCCTGTGTCAAGAAACACACAGGCCAAATGGCCGTTTATGTGGCTTTTCGGCCACAAGGCGAGCGGATCGCTCCCCATCCGATCTGGGGTATCATGGCTAAACCTAAACGTTTAAGTGGTTTAGGCGGTCCAACCCCAAGCTGGTGAAGTTGGCAGCGAGATTGCTATGAAGGTTGTGGCCAGACGCTTGTAATGCCTGCTCAACGTACCCTCCGCCAAGTTGCACCCGTTACAGGGATTGGACTCCATTCGGGGCAAAAAGTCTCCATAGCGTTGAAGCCGGCGCCGGCCAACTTCGGGATCCGGTTCCTCCGTGCCGACCTTGGCGTCGAGATTCCGGCTCATGTCAGCTGCTTGGGTGGCGCGCAGCAACTGCAGACGGGTCTCAGAAAAGACAACGCGTCCGTGGAAACGGTGGAGCACCTGCTCTCGGCGCTCACGTCGCTGGGCGTGGACAACGTGCTCATCGAGATGAATCAGGCCGAAGTGCCCATCATGGACGGTTCGGCCGCCCCGTGGGTGTATCTGATTCAGGCCGCCGGCACGCGCGAGTTGGCCGCGCCCCGGCGCACCATCGAGATTCTGTCTCCGGTGGAAGTGCGGGACGGCGACAAACGCATCGCGGTCTATCCGTCAAAAGACTTCAAGGTCACCTACACCATCAGCTTCGACCATCCCCTGCTGCGGCACCAGGAGAAGACCCTGGACATCACCGAGCAGGTGTTCGTGGATGAGATTGCGCCGGCGCGCACGTTCGGCTTCCTGAAGGAAGTGGAAATGTTGCGCCAGCGCGGGCAGGCCCTGGGCGGCTCGCTCGACAACGCCGTGGTGATCGGCGAAACGGGCGTCCTCAACCCCCTGCGGTTCGACGATGAATTTGTGCGGCACAAGATGCTGGACGCGATTGGGGACCTGGCCCTGCTGGGGGCGCCGATCCGCGGGCATCTGGTCGTGCAGCGGGGCGGCCACGCCCTGCATACAGCGTTCGCGGCTGAACTCCTCCGTCAGCCCGATGCGTGGCGCTATGTGGACGCGAGCGCGCCGGCGGCTGCACCCGTCGCCGCCCGCGTCCCGGCACGCCAGCCGGCGCGGTAGCCCGAACAGTTCAATCGCGCCCCATCACGTACCCCGTGCGTGCTCGAACCTGGAATCTTCCTGGGCGAGTGTGAGACCCCCTGCGGCGTGGACTGGAGCACACAGCTGGTCCGAAAGTTGGCGGCCGCATCGGTGCGGCGCGATGGTGGCCTCGTCCAACCGCCGCCGACGGCGGCGCGGCGGGTACCGCGGCACCAACCCCGCCGGCCCCTCGCGCAGCCACCGGTTGCGCCAATCGCGCACGGTCTGCCGATTCAGCCCGAAATGGCGGCTCGCTGGTTTCACTCCGTAATCCTCGGCGAAGGTCACCACGGCCAGCCGTTGCTTCACACGCAGTCGATACTTCGTTGGAATCCCCGATATCGTCATCAGCCCCCTTCTCAGCGCAGGCATTATCCTGCGTGGTAAGGGGCCAGATCTCAGGTATGTACTTCAGACGGGCTCACGCACACGCAGTCGCGCCGATGTCGCGCCACGATAGTTGCTGCGAGAGTTGTACGCGTACGCCACAAGGCGACCGGTTGGGAAAATCTGCCGTGTCAGTCGTGACGAAAAACGTGGACCGACATCTACACGCTTGATGACGATAGTAAGGACGACCAGTAGGCATGAATGGCGCTTCTGGCCGCCCGGATTAATCTTAGGCAGCCGGGACTAGGAGACACTTAATACGGCCTATCTGCCTGAAGCAGCCATAAGGGCGGAGGACCGGGCCGATCCTCTCACGACCGGCGTCGGCCGCACGCACGTTCAGCGCCTGTCAGGTTTCTGCGGAGACGGAGGCTGGACCGTGGCGCCAGACAATGGCGCCTGCAGCGCCGGGTTGGTGATGTGTGGTTCCCTTCCCTGGTCAAGCGCCCGGCAGCATGGTCACAGCGGAAGGAAGAGGACGTGACCGTCGCATTCCCCGTCAACGCTGCATTCGCAGAGAAGCACCAGGTCCTCGATCGCGGCGCCGATGGGTCCGCTTGAACTGGCCGCGAAGACGCCGGGCATCGGCAGCCCGGCGGCGACGCGCTCGAAGGCCAGGCTGACCAGGGTCGAGACATCGTGCGTCAGAATGATCCGGCCTTCGCGCGCCGGCCCAGTCGAGAACCGCTGGGTCGTCGACTCCCGACAGTCCGACATCCTGAATCCGGACGATATCGAGGCCAGGCAAACGTCGCAAGAGACCTCGGATGATCCCAGCCTTGAAGTTCTCGTCCGCGCCAAGGCGAAGCATCGGGCGAACGACCCTTACTTGCGCCTGGCTAGCAGTCGTTCCCGGATTCCGGCCGAAGGGGATCGCCGCTCGATCTCTTCACGGACTCTCCCTGCCAGCGCCTCGCGCTCCCGGAGGTAGGTCTCTACTTCGGGCTTGTGCCGAAGGTAGTACGTGATGACAGAGTAGACGTCGACCAACGAAACCGCGGGGAACTGCTGCGCGATCTCCTCGGCCGTGGCCCCGGTCTCGAACGCGTCGACGAAGGTCTCCAGCGTGACCCGAGTGCCGGCCACGCGCACCACGCCCTTGGCATCCATGTGAATGGGCACCTGCTCGAGGATGTTGGCCGCGTTCATGGCTGAGACCCTGGTCGAATTATACGCGTCATACCGCAGTCAGCTCATCCTCTCACAACCGGCGGTCCGGCCAACATTCAGCGTCTGTCAGGTTTCCGCAAGGACAGCCGCGTTGGCGGGCACACGCATGAAATTCACTGCACCTGCACGCGGAGGACGACGCCCCACTTGTCAGTGGACATGGGCCGGTACGCCCTGGCGCCTGAAATCGCCGCAATGCCGCTGGCCTGCGGGAACGGGTTGGAATCGACGTTCTTGTAAAAGCCGATCCTCACTCCTGGCGCGACGTCCGTGAACATCCGAACCACGGTCATGCGATCCGAGGAGCCGAGCGTGACCCGATAGAGATCGTTGTAGGCAAGATATTTCACGAGTGCATCGGCGCGGTCCACTTCCTCGCGACTCCAACTGGCGCCCACCGTGACCGCTCGCGACACGGGGTACCGCCCTTCGATCGTCGTCCACCATCCCGACTTCTTGATGGGGGCAGGGTCAACGCCCACCATGTGGGCAGAGGTGGCCGTGGGTCCCCAGGTGTATCGGGCACCCTCGACAAAGGCCCTGACATACCGGTTCTCGTACGAGGCCCCGACAATGAGCGCATCGTCGTGCCGTTTGGACGCCCAGTAGCTGGGGAGTCGCTCGACCTTGCTTCCGCTCTCGCCACGCTTGATGCCCGCACGGATCTCGATCGCATCCACGGGCGACACGGTGATGGAGGCCATCGTGGATCCGTAGGAGTTGGCGTCCAGACTTTCATCCTCAAAGTAGAAGTAGTTGTAATCGTTCCAGCGGTTCCCTTCACCGAGGAACGCGGCCGCAGTCATCGCGAGGGTGGGCTTGGCGCGGCCAGGCGACCGTCTGACGTAGCGGAGCATCACGCCGAAGGTGGCTTCGGAGTTGATCCGCTGGAGTCGGGTCGCGTCCTTCGCCGTCATCGAACCCGCTTCCTCCCAGTCGAACCCCAGCGGAAGAAAGGTGCGTCCCATGCGGAGCGACAGCCTGGATGTGGCCTGAAAATCCACATAGGCTTCGCGAAGCGGGCCCTGCTGTCCTGCGACATCCCACGAGAGAAAGCGATAGGCGTCGACGCGCCGATTTCCGTTTTTTGCCTCGCAGCGGACATTTGGGCCGGCGTTGTACAGCGTTTGTGGATTGTTCGGATAGAACATTCCGTCCTCGCCGCACCCAGGCAGCGGTGTTGTCTCGTCAACAGGGTTGATACTGAGTCGATAGAACCACCGCTGTTGCGGGTGACCCTCGATGGTGATCGTGGCGTAGCCGACGCGTCCCTGCCGCTCGAAGCCTCCACTGGAGTTCGCCAGATCCTGGCCGTAGCCGGCCATGAAGGCCAGGCGCACGCGGAGCCGGTCGCCGTCTGGGAGGGCGAATCCGCGCCGGTCGCTCTGGGCTGGGGGCGGCTCGGGCTCGGCCGGTTTGGTGCCCGCGACTGGTTCAACGGCGACGGGCACGCCACCCGCGGGGACTGACGCCTGAGGCGGCACTGGGGCGGCGGTTGCACCGGGCTTGCGCCCGCCAGAGTCCCGGCCCAGGCGTGCCCGACCAACACCACAGACAGCGGGACGCTCAGCAGAAAGGATCGCCGGTTCATTCATCACTCCCTCGGCGCGCCCGACAGGGCACTGGCCCAAAGCGGCCGAATTGTAACAGGTCCGCCACGCGGCCCGTCGGCACCTGGTGCAGGCCCCGGCGCCCGCTGCCGCCCGCAGGCTGTTGAGAGTGAAATCCTCCCTACTGCTGGCAGGCGGTGCAGCAGGTGACCGTCAGCGACAACGCGCCTCGCGCTCTGGAGGCGACGTACGTGCGTACAGCTTCATGTTGACGCGCAGGTCCGGCACCGGGAATTCACGACGGAGTGCGAGTTCTCCGCGGGCGACGCGCTCAAGAACGGCGTGCCGCTGCGTCGCGTAGTAGCTCACGTCGTCCAGAGTCGAGTCCGGTCCGTCGGGTTCGATCAGCAGCACGCGCGTCGCCAGTGCGAGATCCAGCTTCTGGGCGCCTGCAAGCTCGAAGGGAAAACACGGCACTCCCGACGGTGGACCCAACTCCCATCTGAAGAGCGCGGGCGACAAGTCATTGCGTTGTCCTACGACGGCGAGTCGATCGCTCGGAGTCAGGTCCGTTCGAATCGACGAGAGCGCGGACCGCAGCGGCTCGCTGTCGGAGTACAGCTCGAAGGCGACGACGCGGAATCGCTCTTCGGTCACCACGCTGTTCGAGGCCACGAGTCCGGCCGCGAGCACGGCTGGCGCCAGCAACGAGCCTGCGCGCCGGCGCCGATCCGATGCCGCGCACCATCGCCCCACCTCGCTCGCGGCCACCAGGCAGAGCAGGACCACCGTCAGAAGCAGGAACCGTGGGAACCGGGTCTGGTGAAGGGCAATGACGGCGAACTGGATGGGGATCGTCAGAATTAACCACTGCATCGGAGCCGCGTGACGCCGATATCGCATCGCCGCCACGGCAAAAACCGCCATGACGCTCACCAGAACCCACTCGTTGTAGAAGTAGCTTGTGCGGAGGGCGTCGGTGTACGTCGAGAGGCCCGCGCCGAGCGTGGCGTCACCCATCGGCCGATTGATCACCAGGTTGGCGAAGCCCCGAATGTGATTCGGATAAGGAGACGCCATCCAGACGGTGACGGGTGCGACGAACCATACGAGCAGCGGACGCACGCGGGGATCGGTCGACACCAGGTGCGTCCAGTCAATCCGCCCCCGCCGATGGCGGTACCAGAGCCGCGCGAGCAGGACGTAGAGCACGATGTGACCGCTGTTACCGACGCTCCGCACTGAGATCCGCTGGCCGAACAACCTGAACTCGACGCCGCCGGTCCAGTAAATCAGCAGTAACCCGACGACATACAACGCAACGAGGGCCCCGGTCGGCGATGTCACGATGCGGCGGGCCCATCGCGCGAGCGCAAAGAGGCGCTGGCCCACCCTGTCGCCGGTGGTGTGTTCGAGCCACTCATAGATCACGAGCGGCCCAATCAAGAGCAGGAAGTAGTTGTACTTCGTGAAGAACAGCACGCTGAGCGAGATGGCAAAGAGGCGCGCGCTGGACGGTGTGTGCTCCAGGCAATACCGCACGTAGGCGTACACGAC
>JANLHE010000271.1 GCA_024653875.1 Acidobacteriota bacterium | reverse complement strand
TCGTCGCTCTCGGGCAACAGCGGCGTCGCATCGCTCTTCTTGAGAATGGCGAAGTACAACCCGAACGTGACCGGCCGATCGTACGAGGTCATGTCGAGCCACTGCGAGGCCAGGCCGAAGTTGCGTGAGGCGAGGAACCAGAGGTACTTCCCGTTGGCGTCCCACGCCGGCCACACGGCATCCGCCAGGGCATCGGTCACCTGATGCGTGGCGCCTGTCTCGACGTTGCTCACGAAGATCGCGTGATACAGCGACCGCAGACGGCTGGAGTACGCCACCCACTTCGAGTCAGGACTCCACACCGGATTGAGCGTGCGCGCCGGCACCATCCAGGGGTCGCTGCCGACGACCTTGGCCGCTCCAGACTCCACATCCACCACCCAGACCTTCAGATCGGTGTCGGTGAAGAGGATCTTCTTCGAGTCGGGCGACCAGGACGCCGTGTAGTAGTGCTTCGGGTTCTTCAGCTCGATCTCGCGCGCGGGCGTCACGCCGTCCTGCGGCGCGATCACGAGGCGGTATTCTCCGGACTTGTCGCTGAAGTAGGAGATGTACTTCCCGTCGGGAGACCACGCCGGGTCGCGATCGGCGGCCCCGGCCGACCGCGTGAGATTGCGCACGTCGCCCTTGTCGGTGGGGATCGTGAAGATCTCCCCGCGGGCCTCGACAACCGCGCGCTTGCCGGTCGGCGAGATCGCGAGGTTGGTCACTCGGCTCGAGACGTCTTCCCATTTCGGCATCATCCACGGGAAGTCGCCCGTGGCGACGATGTCGACGACGCGGGTGCGGCCGGAGGAGGCATCGAGTGCGTGAATGCGGCCGGCCTGCTCGAACACCACGGAGTTGCCGCTGGCGTCGATCGACTTCACGTCAAAATCCGTGAACTTCGTGATTTGACGAAGTTGCTTGTTGCCGGGGTCAAAGGCCCAGACGTTGCTGATGCCGTCGCGGTCGGAGAGGAAGTACACCGATCGCCCAACCCACACCGGGTCCACGTCCTTGGAATTGGTGAAGGGTGGCGTGACCAGGTCGTACGTCTTCAGGTCGACGATCCAGATCGGCTTGTTCTGGCCGCCGCGATAGTTGCGGCGTTCCTCGTCCCACGAGCTGTTCATCCGATACGCGATGTGCGAACCCGTGGCGGAGATTTTGCCCTGATACCCGCGAGGCAGAGCCATCGCTTCCTCGACGCCGCCGGTGACCGGCACGGTCCAGAATCGCGCGGCGCCACTGGGCGCCCAGGTGGCGCGCGTCGATGCAAACATCACCGCCTTGCCGTCGGGCGTCCAGCCCTGCACGGCGTCGGCGCCGGGGTGCCAGGTCAGGCGCTTCGGCTCGCCGCCCTCCGCGGGCACCACGTACACATCGCTGTTGCCGCCGTAAGCGGCCGTGAACGCGATCGTCTGCCCGTCAGGAGAGAACTTCGGGTTCCCGGCGCCGCCGGCGAAACTCGTGACGCGTCTGGCGGTTCCGCCAGCCCGCTCCACGACCCAGATGTTGTTGGCGTACGCAAACGCGATCTGCGACTCGCTCACCGTGGGGGTGCGCAGAAGACGCGTCGGCGCGGGCGCGGACGAGAGGGGAACTGTGAAGGGACCGGACGCCGCGACAATCAGGGCGGCGCCGGCAAGGAGTGACAGGACGAATCGGCGGAACATCATGGGGCTCACCATATCTTGACGCGCTTCGCGGGGTCCAGGTACATCTTGTCGCCGGCCTTGACGCCAAACGCGTCGTAGAACCCCTGGATGTTGGA
>JANLHE010000270.1 GCA_024653875.1 Acidobacteriota bacterium | reverse complement strand
TTCTGGCCCGGCGGTTAATAGAATGCCGACTGGAGACATCAGAATGTTTGAACTGTGGGTAAGCGTCGCGCTCTTGGGCGTGTGGAGCTGTGTCGGCGTCATCTATAACAACAGTCGAAAAGCCTCAAAACAAATGGACGAGGCCGTGAAGTTGCTCGCCGAGATAGCCGCGAAGAGGTAGCCTTCAGGATCGACTGACGTCACTACGCGGCTTCAGCGAGTGGCCAGAGCCACGCCTGACGCGGTCTGCTCGTGGGAGGCGTGACGCGGCGCGATCTGGGTCGGGTAGACGGGGAGTTGGCTACGATTTCCTGCGCAGGAATGCTCTGGCGCCGAGCGCCACCGCGCCCAGAACGAGCACCCAACCGATGACCACACCACCAGGCGCGTCGTCGGCCTCGGCGTAGCGGGCAAGCAGGACCACGTTAACTGAGCACGCCCGTCCTGCTCATCGCTCGGGCGTAATACGCCAGGAATGCGGCGACGATAACGGGGAATACGGTGAAACCCAAGGCACCCGTTTCACCCATCACCTCCATCCCGCCAAGAAGAAACAAGCCGCCGAGATTGGAAACGATCACCCCGATCACTGAGGCGAGCAAGACATGAAACGCGAGGCGGTTCTTGAGAAGCACGGGAACGATTCGAAGTACTCGCGTTGCTGCGGAGGAAACCGGCTCATGACAGCTTCGACGTCCATCTGAGTGAGCACGAAGGACAACACGCCCATCGCACTCCAGAGGCCTCCGATAATCCCGATCAACCACAAATGCCACGGCCTGCCCGGAGTGGTCGTCCCCTGCGTTTTAGACATGGTGTCCTCCTCTGATAGTCCGCCATCCTGACACCGCATCCCGTATCCGTCCAAGCTGAAAACTCGCGAAATCGCTGGCATTCATCGCCATCTCACCCGATGCTCACCGAACGCTCAAGACTCGGTCGGCTCGATCGGGGATTCTGCAGCGGAGGCAGAAGGAGGCAGAGCGTATGAGTGATGAAGCGATTGTGAGGCGGGTAACCCGCCTCTATCCCGTGCCCCCCGCCTGCGCCCCGGCGTTGCTCGTGGCGGGCGTGGTCCTCGGCGCGGTGGGGGATGCGCTGCTGCGCGCCTCAGGCCCGCCCGGTCTGAACCTGTCGCTGTGGGTCGCGTCGGTCGCGATCGCCGCGCTCGCGCTGCACCGCCGCGCGGCCCTCGCCCTGGACCGCGAGCGCCTCGCGTGGCTCGTGATCGGCGTGGTGTTCGCGGCCGGACTCGCGTGGCGCGACGCTCCGCCGCTGAAGCTGCTCGCGCTTGGATGCGCGACGCTGACCTTCGCGCTCGCGGCGCATCGTCTTTCCGCGGCCTGGGTGCATCGCGCGGGCGTGCTTCGATACGCCGGCGCACTGGCGCTGGGCGCGCTGCACGCGTGGACGGCCGCGGGGCTTGCGCTTGTGGATGCGGCGCGGTCCACCCCGCGTGCCGAGACCGGCCGCGCGGTCCGGTGGCGCAGGACCGCGGCCGTCGCGCGCGGCCTGGCGATCGCCACGCCGCTCCTTGTGGTGTTCGGGGCGCTGTTCATGTCGGCCGACGCCGTGTTCGCGGAGCTGGTAGCGAACGTGCTTCGTGTCGATGTCGAGTGGATCGCGAGTCACATCCTGCTATTCTCGATCCTCGCGTGGCTCTCGACCGGGTACCTGCGCGGCTTTCTGACGGGCACGGAACTGCCGCCGCTCACCGATCGCGGGCACGGGAACGACGGCCGCGGCGCTCAGGCGCCGAGATGGCAGGCGCTCGGGATTACCGAGCTCGCGACGGCGCTTGTCGCGGTCGACCTGTTGTTCCTGGTCTTCGTGATCGTGCAGTTCCGGTATCT
>JANLHE010000269.1 GCA_024653875.1 Acidobacteriota bacterium | reverse complement strand
TCGCGCATCGCGATGTGATACACCGCCGACGCCACCGCAATCGCCGACTTCTTCACGTCGTCTTCCACGATGCGTTCGTACGTGTCGAGGTTGGTGTGCCACGTGTGGCTGTTGTATTCCATCGGGTCCTGCTGGCTGCCGATGCCCGGCAAGCCGGCCGCGTTGAACGACGTGCTGTCCGTGCCGCCCGGCACGCGCCTGGTCGTGGCCGAGGCGCCGAAGATGCCGAAGTCTTCAAACGGCTTGAGGAACTGCGCCAGGATCCGCGCCGCCTCGGGCGGTCCGAAGATGCTCATGCCGCGGACGCGGCCGGTGCCGGAGTCAATGTTGAAGTAGCCGTTGAACGTCGCGAATTCCGGCTTGGGCGCCTCCGCCGTGCCGAAGTGCTGCGCGACGTAGGCCTTGGACCCGAGCAGGCCCTGTTCTTCGCCGCCCCAGAGCGCCACGCGAATCGTGCGGCGCGGCGTGACGCCGATGGCCTGGAGAATGCGCGCGGCCTCCATCATGATGGCGGACCCGGCCGCGTTGTCGGTGGCGCCGGTCGCCGAGTGCCACGAGTCCAGGTGGCCGCCCAGCATGACCACTTCATCCGCCTTGTCGGTGCCGCGAATTTCCGCGACCGCGTTGTACGACGTCGTGCCGGCGGGGTAGTCGCGATTAACGATGGTGAACTCCAGCTGGACGGGCGTGCCGTCGGCGAGGATGCGCGTGATGCGGCCGTAGTCCTCGTTGCGCATGACGACGGTGGGCACGGTCTTCGTGGCGTCGTAGGCGCCGTAGCCGAACGCGCGAATCTGCGCGTGCTCGCGGCCCGCGTCGTTCACGCGCACCGCCGCGCCGGCCGTCAGCAGGAAGTCGTTGACCATCGTGGCGATTTGCGCGGCCGTGAGCCGCACCGGACCGCCGGCTGGCGCCGCCGCGCCACCCTGGCGCCCCGCGGCGGGAGGACCGCCCGCGCGGCCGCCGCGCCCGGCCCGGCCCGCCGCGGCCGGATCGGGGTTGTACTGCGCCTTCACCGTCTCGTCGTCCCGGCGTTTGGCGGGCGGGGTTTCCCGGAATGCCACCCGCGCCGCCGCGCCGACAAACACCATCGCGCCCTTCACCTTCGGCGCCATCTCCGCGAAGTACGCCTTGAGCTCCGCCTCTGTGGGCTGCAACCGCTGCGTCGCCGGCGCGTTCTCGACGAGCGGACCCATCGGCGTGATGAGCTGGACGGCGGGACCGGTGACCGTGCCGGGGGTGGACGGCGTCCATGCCAGCACTTCGAACACGAGGTTGTCTTTGACCGGCGCGAGGATGTGGCCGCTCGCCTTTTCATTGAGCCACCCGGCCGTGGGCGTGGCCGTCGCGGTCTTGAACGCAAACGGCTCGAGCGCGCCGTTGGTCATGCCCCACTGTTCCATTTGCTGCACGGCCCACTTCGCCGCGTTTTCGTGGTTCGGCGAGCCGGTGAGGCGCGGGCCGTAGACGTCGGTCAGAAAGTGCATGGTCCGCATGAGCTGCGAGTTGTCCATGCCTTCCTTGCGGATTTTGGCGTTGATGTCGGTGTCGATGCGTTCCTGGGTCGCCTGCGCGGCGGGGTACGCCACAGAGAGACCAAGCACGAGCAAGGGAAGAAGCATCCTGCGCCCCATATCTGAGTTCTCCTTAAAGAGGGATTCAACGGCCGCCTGTCGTATTCTGGGTGACAGGAGCAGGCGGATCATACATGACGCAGGACACGTGGACCTATCCCGAGGAACTGTCCCGGGCCCTGCCGGCGTTCGGCCTGAAGCCCGTGCCCACCACGCCCCCGTTGCTGGTGCGCGGGGCCCTCAACGAGCTGTATCGGTTCGAGATCCGGCGGCTGCGCCAGCGCCTGCTGGACGGCCACGTCGAACGGGCCAACTACGTGGAAGAGGTCATCATCCTGCGCAAGAAATACTGGCCGCTGGCCCTGCAGCCGATGCACTGGGAAGCGATCGTTACCCGTTCTTCTCCGGTTCCCAGCGCAGGCCGGCCCTGAGGATGCGCTGGATCAGATCGGGGTAGCTGACGTCGGCCATGTCCGCGGATCGCGCGAAGTCCTCGCCGTGTGCGATCTGCGGGTTGGGATTGGCTTCGATCACGAACACGCGGCCCGCCGCGTCCACGCGCATGTCGATGCGGGCGTACCCGCTCAGTTGCAGCGATCGATACACGCGCTTGCAGATCACCGGAATCCGCTCCTTGACGCCTTCCGGCAGGGCCTCGGCGACCCCCGTCATGATCCCGGCCTTGTCCTGGTACTTGCTGCTCCACTTGACGCGCGCGGTCGCGATGCGATGCTGACGCTCCGTCATCTTTTCGAAGAACATCTCCCACACCGGGAACACCTGAAGCCGCTCGTTGCCCACGATGCAGCAGTAGAGCTCCCGACCTTCGATGTACTGCTCGACGATGGCCTCGGTCCCGATGGAGTCGTGGATGAACTGGATCCGCTCCAGCAGGCGGCGCTCGTCCTCCACCACCGAGGCCTGCGAAATGCCAATCGACGCTTCCTGCGTCAGTGACTTGACGATGAGCGGGTAGGCCATCCGCTTGGGCAGCTTGAACTTGCGCCGCCGATAGGCCACCGCGAAATCGGGCACCGGAATGCGGTGATACTGCAGCAGTTTCTTGGAGAGCGATTTGTCGCGCGCCAGAATCATGCCCCGCGGATTGCAGCCGGTGTACGACAGCCGCAGCAACTCCAGGTACGACACCACGTTCTGATCGTAGGTGCCGACTTCGTGGAACGCTTCCAGCAGGTTGAACACGATATGCGGCTTGAAGTCCTCGGCCGCCTGCTTGATCGGCGTGAGTTCGTCCGCCACGCCCAGCACGCGGACGTCGTGCTTCAGGTCGTCGCGCAGCGTCTTGAGGACATCGTATTCGGTCCGCCACGGCGCGGTCGTCGTGTCAATGTCCGACACGTCGTCCGGCGGGACGAGGTAGTGATGAATGAGGAGAAGGACGCGAAGTTTCCTCATGCGTGATGCCGCCTCATTGATGAAGCATCATAAACGGATCCCGCGCAGGAACAAAACGCGATGCGTGCGCGGACGTGCCGGGAAGAATGTCGCGCAGGTACCAATCGATCCCGCGATCGTGGTGCCAGTCGCGCGGATAGCCGAGCGAGACTTCCTCGTGCCTGACGCCGTGGCGCACGATGGTGGTGCGCATGTGCAGGTGGCCGTTCACCACGACGCGGGCGCGAAAGCGCCGCGGCCACTCGGCCGTGCGCGTGGTGCCGCACCAGATGGAGAACCGGGGGACCCGCGGGGGACGCGCCAGGTCATATCGAAGCGGCCAGTGATTGATCAGCACGGTCTGCGCGTCAGGGGGCAGCGCCAGGAGGCGCGCTTCCGTCATGTCACAGCGCGCCTGGCACCAGGCGTCACGTGAGGGCATTGGCGCCGGAGAGAGCATCTGCTCGTCTCCGCAGACCACGCCGCTCTCGCGCGCCCAGGCCAGCGCCGCGTCGCGCGGAATGTTCGGCGGCCGGAAAGAATAGTCGTACAGCAGGAACAACGGACACACATAGGTGGGAGGTTCGGAGTGCGAGGTGCCGGTTGCGTCCGGCCAGATGACGTACGGGTCTTCGGGGGTGAGCACGCCGAAGCGGCGGCAGATGCCGACGAGTTCGTCGTAGCGCGCCTGGCCGCGCGTGCGATCGGTCGCATCCGGCGGGCACCACAGGTCATGGTTGCCCGGGGTCCAGAACATCTTCGCGAAGCGGCCGGTGAGGCGCTCCAGCGCGAACTGCAGATGCGCGGGCTTCTCACCGACATCGCCCGCGACAATGAGCCAGTCGTCGGGGTAGTGGGCCATGGCCTCCAGTCCCGCCCGGTTGATCGCGTGGCTGATGTGGAGGTCGCTGATGGCGAGCAGGCGCATCAGGGTGTCACCAGCGCCGGGAGGGGCACTGGATGCAGGTGGATCAGGGGCCGCGGCGTGCCGGGCGGCTGGGGCGCGGCGACCGAGAGCAGGTATCGCGGCGTGGGCTGAAACAGCTCGAACGCCCACGCGCGGCTGGTGCCGGCCAGCGACTCGCGGAACGTGATCTCCGGGTGAGGCCCGTCGAGCGAGAACGCCACGTCGGCGAGGTGGACCGCGATGCCCAGGCCGCGGGCTTTGAGGTACGCCTCCTTCAGCGTCCAGTAGGTGAGGAACCGGCGGGCTTGCAGGTCACCCGGCTGCCGTTCGATGTCCGCGGTCTCGGATGGGGCACAGAAGCGGCGCAGGAGGTCGCGGGCCAGCGGCCGCCGCTGCAGGTCTTCCAGATCCACGCCGATGCCGGCGTCCGGGTCCGGGCTCCGGCGCCCGCGGGCCAGCGCACAGGCGACCAGGCCGCCCGAGTGCGCGAGATTAAACGACCAGTCGGTGGCCGCGCCCGCGATCTCCGGACGGCCGCGTTCGCCTTCGCTGAAACGCCAGGACTCGGCCGGCACGCCGGTGACCTCCGCAAGCCATCGCCGGATCAACAGGCGCCCCATCAGGAACTGATGGGCATCGAGCGGGTGCCGATAGCGGTGGAACCGCGCCTGTTCCTGATCGGGCAGCACCGCCATGCACGCCCGCGCCATCTCGGAGGTGACCGGCGTCGCGTCCACCCAGCAGATGTGGACCGTGTCACCAAGTGCAGG
>JANLHE010000265.1 GCA_024653875.1 Acidobacteriota bacterium | reverse complement strand
GTGTCGAGCAGGTTGGCGTGGCCCCCGATCTGATCGGCCGCGATCCCCATCGTGTCGGTGATGTGCTTGTTCTGCTCGGTGTGTGATTTCGTGTAGTAGTCGTCGATCCAGAGCGCCCGCGCGGTGTCCTTCCAGAGTTCGTTCAGCCGGAGGGCCGCCGTCCGCATCCCGGTCCGGTTCCCGCCGGACTCGCCGAGGAACAGGACCGTCGTGAAGCCGCCCGCCTTCAGGCTGCGGCCGGCGCTGACCAGCAACTCGATGAATCGATCCTCGGGCAGCGTGATGGTGCCCGGCTTGCCCATGTGGCCGCCCGGGTTCTCCCAGCTGCCCTCGGGGACGTAGGTCACGACCGGGGCGACCAGGGTCTTGCCCAGCGCCCGCGCGATCGTGCCGGCGGCGTGCTCCATGACGAACTTGTGCTCGCCGTCCGCCATGTGGGGCCCTTTTTGCTCGGTGCCGGCCGTGCCGATGATCACGCTGCTGGTGCCGGCCTTGACCAGGTCCCGGACCTCCGCCCAGGTCAAATCCTCAAGAAACACCGAGTCAGGCGGGGGGCCGGCCGGGCCGGTTGCCGGCAGATCCCGGGGCCGCTGGAGGCCGCCGCCCCACAGGGGGCCGCCCACCAAGACGACGAGCAGACACGTCACTAGTACCGGCTTCTTCACGCGGTCCTCCGGGGCTGTCAGGAAACGGGGCCTATTGTAGGGGAAATCGTGACAGGTCGTGGGGTGCACGACGCGGATTTCAGGTTATAGTCTGCGGATTCACAGATTCTGAGCGTGGCTCGAAGGTCGGGAAGCCCTATGACGATCGTCAGATGGATGGTGGCCTGCGTACTCGTGTGCGGCGCGATCGTGCTCGCCGCGACGGACCACCTTGTCGCGGACCGTTCCCCGTCGCGCGAGGCCGCCGGCGGTCTCCGGTGGACGATGAGCGCCCACGCGGGCGGGCCAGGCGGCTCCGGCCGTCCGGCGCGGGTGGCGACCCTGGATCCCGACACGTTGATCCAGGACTACTGCGTGGACTGTCACAACGACGTGACCAAGGCGGGTGGCCAGACGTTTGAGACCTTCGTGATTGCCGACACCGCCAAACGGGCGGACATGGCCGAGCGGATGGTGCGCAAGCTGCGCGCGGGCATGATGCCGCCGCCCGGGGCCACGCCGCCCGATGCCGCCAGCCTGCAGGCGCTGGTCGATGTCCTTGAAACGCGGCTCGACGCGGCGGCCGCGGCGAACCCGAATCCGGGACGCCGCGTGTTCCCCAGGTTGAACCGCGCCGAGTACGCCCGGTCGATCCGGGAGTTGTTTGGCCTGGACGTGGACCCGGGCCAGTGGCTTCCCCTCGATACGATGAACGCCAACTTCGACAACATCGCGGACGAGCAGATGTTGTCCGCGACGCTGCTCGAAGCGTATTTGAACGCGGCCGGCGAAATCAGCCGCATGGCGGTGGGCGACCGGACGGCCGCCTCGCTGGATCGCACCTACGCGAACTCGACCTACGCTTCGCAGCACCCGTGGGATCACGTCGACGGCGCGCCGTTCGGCACTCGCGGCGGGATGGCCGTCACGCACGTATTTCCCGCCGATGGCGAGTACGTCCTTCAGGTGAATCTGACCGGCGGCGCCAACAGCCGGCTTGAGGACATCGACGTGTCCGTCGACGGCGAGCGGGTGGCGCTCATCAAGTACGAAACGCAGCCCAACGAATCGCAGGATGGCCGGGGCGCCATCCCCATGCGCACCGATCCCATCGTCATTCGCGCGGGGCAGCGCCTGGTGGCGGCGGCGTTCGTGCGCCGCACGGACGGTCCCTACGAGGATTTGGTGCGGCCCCACGACTGGTCGTTTGCCGGCGCGGGGACCGGCGGCGCCGGCGTCACGACGTTGCCGCACGTGCGCGACCTGGTGGTCCGCGGCCCGGGGCGCGTCACCGGCCTGTCTGAAACGCCCGCCCGCCGCCGCATCTTCACGTGCCGGCCGACCGGGCCCGGCGATGACAAGGCCTGCGCGCGGTCCATCGTGGCGCGCATGGGCGCGGCGGCGTACCGCCGCCCGCTCGAGCCCACCGAAGTGGATGCCTTGATGCAGTTCTACGCGTCCGGACGCCAGCGGGGCGGTTTCGAGTTGGGCGTGCGCGAGGCGCTCGAGGCCGTGCTGGCCAGTCCGCATTTCATCTTCCGCCTCGAACGGCAGCCCGGGCGCGTCAAGCCCGGCGAGGTCTATCGCATCGGCGACTTCGAACTCGCGTCGCGCCTGTCGTTTTTCCTGTGGGGCGCGCCGCCCGACGAGGCCCTCCGCACGGCGGCGGCCCAGGGGAGCCTGTCGACTCCGGGCGGACTGGATCGCATCGCGCGGCAGATGCTGGCCGATCCCCGGGCCGAGGCGCTGGGCGAGCGGTTTGCGGCGCAGTGGTTCCGCCTGCAGGACATCGACAAGGTCCACCCGGATCCGAACTTCTTCCCCAACTTCGATGATCTGCTGGCGCGGGACATGCGCCACGAGACGATTCTGTTCTTCAACGATCTGGTGCGCCGGAACGCCAGCGCGCTCGACATCTACCGCGCGGACTACACGTTCCTGAACGAGCGGCTGGCGCGGCACTACAGCATCCCCGGCGTCGCCGGCTCGCACTTCCGCCGCGTGTCCTACCCCGACGACCGCCGGCGCGGCGTGTTCGGCCAGGGCAGCGTGCTGGTGCAGACGTCGATGGCCAATCGCACCTCGCCCGTGCTGCGGGGCAAGTGGGTGATGGAGGTGCTGATGGGCACGCCGCCACCGCCGCCGGCCCCGAACGTGCCGCCGCTCGAGAACACGGCAGCCGCCGCCAAGGGCAAGGTGCTCTCGACGCGCGAGCGGATGGAGATGCATCGCTCCGATCCGCAGTGCCGGTCGTGCCACCTGTTCATGGATCCGATTGGACTGGCGCTCGACAACTTCGACGTCATCGCGCGGTGGCGCGTCCGGGAGAACGGCGTGGCGCTCGACACGCGGGGAAATTTTTACGACGGCACGCCCGTGGC
>JANLHE010000264.1 GCA_024653875.1 Acidobacteriota bacterium | reverse complement strand
CCCTATGGGCACGTGAACAACGCGGTGTACCTGACCTATCTGGAGAATGCCCGGTTCGCGCTGTGGCGGGCGCAGGACGTTCGCGGCGTGATTCTGGCGCGCGCGGAGGTCGACTTCCGGGCGCAGGCCACGTACGGGGATGAACTGGAAGTCCGCGTGCGCCTCGAGGGCCTCGGGCGATCCAGCTTCCGCTATGACTACGAGGTCGTTGATGTGTCGACGCTGCGCGTCGTGCTCAACGCGAAGACCGTGCAGGTGCACTTCGACTACGACAAGCAGACGCCGGTGGAGATGTCCGAGGCATTCCGGCGCAGGCTCACGTCAGTAGTGCCGTGACCTCGTCATCGGTGGTCTGAGCGAAGTCGTCGTACCACTGGCCGACCGCACCGAAGTATTCCGCACATAGCACACATACGATCGCATCGGCCATCAGGCCAAGCCGCCGGCAGGTGTCGGCGGCACCGACCGGCACGGCCACCACCACTTCGCGCGGGCCGTGCTGCCGCACGCTGGCGATCGCGGCTTCCATGGTCGCGCCGGTCGCCAGGCCATCGTCAACAAGAATGACCGTGCGGTCGCGCAGGGGCGCAGGGGCGCGACTGCCGCGATACAGGTGGACGCGCCGCTCCAGCTCGATTTGCTGGACCGCCACCACCCGGTCGACGTCTTGCGACGACAAGCCGATGTCCGCGATCAGATCGTGATGGCGCACCTGCGCGCCACCTTCGCCGATAGCGCCCATCGCCAGTTCCGGTTGGCTCGGGACGCCCAGCTTTCGGACCACCAGCACGTCCAGCGGCGCGTGAAGCGAGGCGGCGACCTGTGCCGCCACGGGGACGCCGCCGCGCGGCAGGCCCAGCACCGTGACGTCAGCCCGATTCGCGTACGCGCCCAGGCTGGAGGCGAGCCGGCGGCCGGCGTCCAGGCGATCACTGAACCGTTGAGGGAGTGGCGTCATGATCCTCATGGCTGCAATGACCTTACCGGAAAGTGGCCGCCCGGCGCGGGCGTGTCCGGACGCCTCCCTGATCGGTCACCTTCCAGGCTGAGCAGGATTACGCAGCGGTGCTGACTTTCGCGCAGGCACGGGTGTGCCGGGGGACGTCTGTTCGGACTCCAGGATGGCAGCGATCCTGCAGACTGCGTCCTGTTGTGCCCACCGGACTGTGGTCGATCGTGCTGGCTGCCGGGGCAGGCCGACGCCTTGCCGCGTTGACCGGCGGTGTGCCCAAACAGTTCTGGCACCCGGACCGCGGGCCATCCCTGCTCGGCGCCACGCTCGGGCGGCTGGCGCCGCTTTCCCCGCCAGAAAACACCGTCGTCATCGTTGACCAGTCGCACAGAAGTCACGTCGACACGCTGTCCTCTGCGGTTGTCGGCACGGTCCTGTTCCAGCCAACCGACCGCGGCACGGCGACGGGCGTCCTGATGGCGCTGATGCCCGTGCTCGAGGCGGATCCCAACGCCATCGTGATCGTCACACCCTCGGACCACGGGATTGTGGACGACGAGCGGTTCCGGCGCGGGGTTCTGGAAGCCTCCGGCGCGGTACAGGGCGGCGACCGCGTGGTGCTGTTTGGCGTACAGCCGACGCGCGCCAACGACGATTACGGGTGGATTGTCCCTGAGGGCGCGCTCGGGCGTGCCCGGCTGCGTCCCGTCCGGGCGTTCGTGGAGAAGCCTCCGGCTCCGGTCGCCAGACAACTGCTGGACGCGGGTGCGGTCTGGAACACGATGGTGGTGGTGGCCAGGGCGGCGACATTGCGGGCCCTGTACGCGGAGTACCTGCCGGGATTGGCCGGCGTCTTTGACGACGCGCTGCGATACTCGCCGGCCGATCGCGAACACTTCCTGTCGGGCGCCTATCCGGCGCTGCCGTCGTGGGATTTCTCGCGCGATCTGCTGACACCGGCGCGCAATCTCGTGGTGTACACGTGGCCGGAGGGAATCGGCTGGTCCGACCTTGGCACGCCGGACCGGTTGAAGAGTTGGCTGAGCTGGCGCGCCGGCGCACACCTGCCGTGCGCCACCGACGTGGCGTGAGGAGGGCGAATGGTCGAACTTGTCTGGGATCAACAGCAAGTCGGCACCGCCACCACCTCGGCTGGTCACTCGCTGTGTGTCGGCGGCGACTCGAGCGTGCCGCCCGAGGACCTGCTGGCGATGTCCGTGGCGGCGTGTCTGATGCGCACCTGCCTGCGGCTGGCCGCGGACCAGGGGATTGAACTGCTCGGTTTCACCGCCGCCGCCCATGTGGACGGCGGCTGCGACGCGCAGGCACTGCGGATCTCCCTCGCCGCCCACCTGGTGGCCTCCAGGGATGTTCCTGAATCCTCCCTTCGCGCGCTCTGGGATCGCGCGGTCCGCGCGTCTCCTGTCGCTGTCGTCCTTGGCGCCGCGCTGGACATCGAGCTTGAGGTGACCCGGCTGGCGGAGCCCTCACCGCGGACGCCGTGATGACGCTGAGGCAGTACTACGC
>JANLHE010000263.1 GCA_024653875.1 Acidobacteriota bacterium | reverse complement strand
ATCGCGACGACATCCGACTGGTATTTCAGCTCGGACTTCTCGAGATTGAGGCGCGCCTCTTCCAGATCGTTCTTCATCCGGTTGGGCTGGAACAAGGGCTGGTCGTACGCGAGGAAATACCGGTTGTAGAACTGCGTGTCGCGCAGATCCCCGTCCACCTGCGTGTAGCGATAGACACGGTTGTTGAGCGACAGGACGCCGTTGGTGGGGTACCCGAACACGATGACGGGCTGGCGGATGGACAGATCAAGCTGATACCGCCGCGTGTCTTCACGCACCAGTTCGTTGCGCTGCAGCGTGGAGTTCCACTTGTTATCCGAGATGGCCTGGAACTGCGGCGCGGAGATATTGAGGCTCACGCGCGATTTCAGGCTCGCCTGCTCTGCCTGCAGCAGGCTCCTGGTGCGCTCCACTTCCAACTGGAGCTGGCGGACCCGAAAACTGTCCCGCAACCCCAGTTCCACCATCTTTTCCAGCGTGAGTTCCACCGGCGCGACCGCCTGGGCCCCGGCAATGCCCACGCCGCTCCAGAGGAGTACCGCGGCCAGCAGGCCGCAGACGCCGGTCGCCGATCGAAATCTCCGAAAGGGCTGTCC
The DNA here is from genome assembly GCA_024653875.1 of Acidobacteriota bacterium. Taxonomy (GTDB): domain Bacteria; phylum Acidobacteriota; class Vicinamibacteria; order Vicinamibacterales; family SCN-69-37; genus SYFT01. The sequence goes on along the minus strand of JANLHE010000263.1, from coordinate 6,454 downwards.
GCGCATCGGGGTATTGTATCCTTCCATTTCACCCCCAGGGAGGCCCACGATGGAGCGCAAGACGACCGCAGACTTTGATCCGGATTTGCTCATCCTGTTTGACGCCTACGTCCATGGGCACGTGGACCGCCGTGGGTTCCTGGACCGCGCCACCAAATTCGCCGTGGGCGGCGTGACCGCAGGCATGCTGCTCGACTCACTCAGCCCGAAATTCGCCGAGGCCCAGAAGGTGGCCAAGGACGACGCGCGGCTCAAGGCCGAGTACGTCGAGTACCCCTCGCCACAGGGGAGCGGCACGATGAAGGGCTACCTCGTGCGGCCCGCAAAGGCCGCCGGCAGACTGCCCGGCATCGTGGTGGTGCATGAGAACCGCGGCCTGAACCCGCACATCGAGGACATCGCGCGGCGGCTCGCGCTGGACAACTTCATTGCGTTTGCGCCCGATGCCCTGACGCCGCTGGGCGGTTATCCGGCCGCCGGCGAAGACGAAGCGCGCGGCCTGTTCGGCAAACTCGATCAGGCGAAGACCCGCGAAGACATGGTGGCCGCCGCGGCGTTCCTGCAGAAACACGGGGAGTGCACGGGCCGCGTGGGCGCCGTCGGGTTCTGCTGGGGCGGCGGCATCGCCAACCTCCTCGCCACCCGGGTGCCGGACCTGGGCGCGGCCGTGCCGTTTTACGGCAGCGCGGCACCGGCGGCCGACATCCCGAGGATCAAGGCGCCCCTGCTCATCCACTACGCAGGCACGGACACGCGCATCAACGCGGCCTGGCCGGCCTTCGAGGCGGCACTGAAGGCCGCCAACGTGCGGTACACGATGCACATGTACGACGGAGCGTCGCACGGCTTCAACAACGACACGACGCCGCGCTACGACGAAAAGGCCGCGACGCTCGCGTGGACGCGCACGGTGGAGTTCTTCAACGCGCAGCTGAGAAAGTAGGCGGGTGGACTGGACAGCCGAGGCGGTGTAACCTCCAGGCATCTCTGCCGGTCCAATCAGGGCAGAAGGAGTACTGCCATGTCACTGCGACTCACGCTTGCAACCATCCTGACGGTCGGCCTGTTGGCCCCCGCCGCGTTCGCCCAGTCGCCGGCCGTCCCCGGTCAGCGGGACCAGGCCGGAAGACGGACGGGCATTGATGCCCGCCAGCGGGTCCAGATGCGGCGGATTCAGGCCGGACAGCGGCGGGGCACGATTAACGCGGCCGAATCACGCTCCCTGCTCGCAAGGGAGGCGCGGCTGCGGGCGATCGAGCAGCGGCTCCGGACCTCCAATGGGACGTTGACCGTCCGTGAGCGCGCCCGTCTCCACCAGTTGCTGAACCAGGTGAACCGGGCCATCGCCCGCGCCGGACGGCGTTAACCCGACGCGTATCTGTGTGCGGGGGTCCTGCGGCCCGGCAATGCGGCCGGTGCCGCCGGGGCGGAAGGCGTCCTGCGCGCGATCTACACCCTGATCCGATCGGCGTTTCCTGGGACCATCGTCCGCGTGCGACTCGACGGGGGCTTCGCCACGCCGGCGCTGCTCGACTATCTCGACCGGATCGGCGTGGAATACGTGGTCGCCATGGCAGAAAATGCGGTGCTCGCGCGCCGGGCCGAGCCGCTCATGGGGGACGTCCGCACCGCCGTGACCACGACCGGGACGACCGCACACGTCTATGGCGACACCGTGTATGCCGCGCGATCGTGGTCGCGGGAGCGGCGCGTCATTATCAAAGCCGAAGTGGTGGCCCTCGAGGGGCGCGCACCGCGCGACAATGCGCGCTTCGTCATCACTAATCTGACCCAGTCGCCGCAGTGGATTTACGAGACGGTCTACTGTCAGCGGGGCGAGATCGAAAATCGGATCAAAGAATTGCATCACGGACTGGAGATCGACCGCACGAGCTGCACACGCTTCTGGGCAAATCAATTCCGCGTGCTCCTCACGGCCGCCGCGTATGTCCTGCTGCAAGAACTGCGGCGTCACGCCGCGCGCACCGTGTACGCGCGCGCCCAAGTCTCGACGCTGCGCGAGCGATTGCTCACAATCGGCGTCCGGGTCGTCGCCAGTGTCCGTCGGTTTGTCCTCCATCTCCCCCAAGCGTATCCAGACGCCGACGCGTGGCACGCGATCGCCCGCCGGCTCGGCGCCACGTAACGCCCCGCAACGTCCTCGACCTCCGGCATCAGGGCGGAGCTGTCTGCATCCCGTGCGCGATCCGTGTATCGCGGTCGTCTGCGCCAGTCGACTCACTCACGCAGGCCCTCGTGCAGAGGCCGGTGACCGATCTGGGCTCGCTCGCAAACATTCCGGCCGCAATCTGCCCAGCCTCATGAATAATGCGGGTTAGAGTATTCAGCCCTTCTTTCTTCTGTAGGTCGGCAGATCGAGGCGTCGAGCGCACGGAACTGTACGGACCATCCGTGGGCGGCCCGTCTGTGTCCGCGCCGGTTGCCGGACGCGGCGTCCGTGGGGCGGGCGAGCGACGTGGCTGGCCCCGCGTGTGCACGCCGTCCGGGCGCTACTGTGGACGGATATGGCCGACGAGCCCGAAGTCGAGATCCCAGACCTGCCCCTGCCCGTCGATGCTGTACGTTCGGCTCCAGAGCGAGATGAGGCCGTCGTCAGGGTCGATGCCGCCGGAGGCGTGTGTCTGGCGCGTTCCGTCCGCCTGGCTGAATCCGGTGCAGGTAAACTCGCCATTCCGGTAGCTCACGACGTACTCCTGCCCGCCCTGGAGCGTGCCCATCGGGTCGGTGCGCCAATCGCCGGTGTAGCGGGCATCGTTGAACTTGTTCATCGTGAGGTCGAATCGCACGAGGAACGGCTGCCCGCTCTTCACGTAAGCCACCCAGGCCGCGATCCCGCGCGGCACGCGTTGAAGGGCAGCGGCTTCGACGCCCATTGGCTCTGGCCCCACGCGGTGGGCGCCACGAGGAACGCCGCAAACAACGCGGCAAGGCTCAAGACGGTAGTCTGCAAGATACACCTCCTCGTTCGCGCCGCGCACGCGCCGCGGGACGCCACGCGCCACCTTAGCAAGTCGGGTGCCAACGGCTGGATCTCACAACTTGAGCGGCGAAGCCGTCCGGCCGGCGACCGTGGCAAAGGGGAAAGTTCCCCAGGCGTGCGGAACGTTCCGCACACCTTTCCGTGTCCCCCTGCGGAATGTGGCGGCGAAGTGGAGATGCGGCGGGGGCTTGGAGATGAGGATTCTCGCAGCGTCGGACAGGCTCTCGCCTCACGTCTCCCGGCGCGGCCGCATGTTCGCGGCGAGCACGCGCTTGCGCATGCGCAGGTTGTGCGGCGTCACTTCCACCAGCTCATCGTCGTTGATGAACTCGATGGCCTGTTCGAGGCTCATCAGGCGGGGCGGAATGAGGCGGATGGCCTCGTCCGCGCCGGACGCGCGCATGTTCGACATCTTCTTCTCGCGGACGATGTTGACGTCGAGGTCGTTGTTGCGGAAGTTCTCGCCGACGATCATGCCTTCATACACGGGCGTGCCCGGCGAGACGAACATCTCGCCGCGGTCCTGCATGTTGGCGATGGCGTAGGCCGTAACCACGCCCGCGCGGTCGGACACGAGCGCGCCGGTATCGAGAGCTGCAGGGGTGCCCTGGTCAACGTACGTCGAGGAGGTCCACTGGTCGCAGGGTGTCATGCACGAAGTCCCTGCTCCAGCGCTCCGCTAGGCCAGCTGGGATGAGGAACCGGGGTTCTGGGCGCTGCGAGGGAACGTTCATCTCGATCGCCAGACGGAGATGCTCAGGAGCACGGCTCCCTCGACTGTCTCTCCGTGCTCCTGCCACAGGTCGTGAAAGCCGAACATCGCCTGGATGGTCACTCGTTCACCCGCCCGCACCGAAAGGCCAGCTATACCACCCGCGGTGAAGCGGCTGTTCTTGAGTACCCCCCCGAAAACCCCAGGCCCGCCAGGGCTGGCACTCGCCTCGGCGCATGACACCGGTTCGCACGTCGTGACATCCTGGAATACGCGGCGGCCGAGGGAGACGCCGACGACGGGCTGAATCCTCGACCGCGGCCGGAATTCGTACAGCAACTCGCCGAGGAGCAACTGGCCGCGGCGACCTTGCCTGCGAATTGTGAAGACCCCGAAGGTGAACGCATCCTCCTCGAGGTCGACAGCGACGTACCGAATGCGCAGGGCGACGCGCCTCCGCCACTCAGCGGACGCGACCGGCCCCACAAAGCCACCTGCGCATTCAGGGCCGCCGTTCAGGCAGGCCGCCCCTGCGTGAACTCCGATGTCGATGGACACCTGGCCTGCTGCCGGCGTGGCGACACAGGTCAGCCCTGCGAGGACGACCGCGACGTACAATGTCAGCGTCGGCGTGTGCTGCGACGATCGAGCCATCACACTGTCACCTGCAAGGTAGCACGACGTCAACGACCTCTCCTCCCACACGCAGCGCCAAGCCAGTAGCGGTGCGGAGGCTTTGCCGTTCACAGCCGGGGGGCGCAGCTTCCAGGAGGTACGTCTTGATCTCGCCAGCGCCGTCAATCTCATACCGCCCCTCAGCGTCGGTGACCGCCTGCAGGACGACCTGAAGTCCTCCTGGCTGGATTGGTGTCAAGTACACTCGAGCCTTTGCCGCAGGAGATCCGTGCGGGTCAACAAGCGCTCCCCTCAAGGGCACGGCGCGGCGAAGTACGATCCGGATGGGTTGTCGAGGCACTGCCGCCAAAGGGTATCCGAGACGCTCATACCCCCTCGAGAAGAACGACAGTGCGATGCTGGAATCGGCGACCGCGATGGCAAAGTGCCCGTGCAGGTTCGTCTTGATACTCGTCATACGGATACTACTGAGTCCGGAGCGAACGCCGACGAGTACGCCCTCAAGTGGCAGCTCGGAGGTGGCGTCCACAACGTAGCCTTCGAGCAGCACGTCCGCAATGGCGCCCTGTGGACGCATGCCTGCGGTGGCAACCAGGAGTGGAACAGCGAGGACGATCAAGAGATTACGCATGTCAGATGCACCCTTTCCCATCCACCCATGCGCACGACGACATCAGGGTGATTCGGAAGTCCGTTGAGGTAACCCCGTTCGATCCCCCACCCCAGGCCGTCGCCACTGGCGCACAACCCCAGCGATCGCAGCCGAGTAGCGCACTGCCTGAGGAGACCTGAAGATCTGTAACGTGGTCATCCCAAGGTCCCCAATGGTCCAATTCCCAGATCTCTAGCACGGTGCCTCCATAGATTTGAACACCGTCCAAGATCGAACAGCCCTCCTCCTCGGTGGTCGAATACCAGTCCCACACCATTCCGAGGTCCGTCTCGTTAGGCGAGTACTGGAGTGGTGGGTCGCCGTTGTAATAAACCGAACTTGTGTAGTCCCTTGTGCAGCTGTTCCACTCGGGGTCGTCGATCGATTCCGGGCAGTTCGGGTTGGAAGTCGCCCAGCCCTTGTAATGGCTGCCGTCGCTGCGGTTTGAATAGAAGCTGTCGACGCCCCAGTTGCCGTGCGGCGCCGTATTCCCGACGCACCCGCCGCACTCGGCCGTGATGCCTGTGCCATACACTCGCCGTTCGGCCGTCGTTGCCTTGAGCTCCAGCCCGCACCAGTTGCCGCCCCAAGGCGGGTACTGCCCGACGACCAGAAGCGATGCCTCGGATCGATCAGCGGCTCCCGGCATAAGGAGGCTGATTCCGATGGCCACGCCTAACCAGGAAGTCGTCCTGAGTCGTAACGCAAGAAACGGTTTCATTGCTAACCCTCCGTCGACGGAGATGCAAGTGCTGCGCCAGAGCTCTGGAGTTATCGGGTCTCGCAACAGACGAGCAATAACGCGGCCGTTGGAAGTCCCGCACTGCGGATTGCCCTGGTGGGGGGAAAGTCCGCGGCCAGAGGTCGCGGCGTTGGCTAATCCGTGCCAGAAGGACCTCTGGTCGGTTCTGGCAATCCCTTCTAACTGATCGTCCAGCCTGAATGCATCGCAAGTTCCTTTGAGAACCGCCGGAGTCGCAACGCTGCGAGCCGGCCCGCGATTCAGACCTCCCGGCGCGGCCGCATGTTCGCGGCGAGCACGCGCTTGCGCATGCGCAGGTTGTGCGGCGTCACTTCCACCAGCTCCTCGTCGTTGATGAACTCGATGGCCTGTTCGAGGCTCATCAGGCGGGGCGGAATCAGGCGAATCGCCTCGTCCGCGCCGGACGCGCGCATGTTCGACATCTTCTTCTCGCGGACGATGTTGACGTCGAGGTCGTTGTTGCGGGAGTTTTCGCCGACGATCATGCCTTCATACACGGCCGTGCCCGGCGACACGAACATCTCGCCGCGGTCCTGCATGTAGGTCTGCCGGACGCGGTGCCGGTGCCCCGCGCCGGGTGTGCGCCGCCGCTGCCGTGGGAGGCCGACGGTGAGCCCAAGTGGCCCGGCGTTGGCTGACGAGGCGGACCCTCACGCCAGTTGACCGAATGCGATGATCCTGCGGGCGCGG
>JANLHE010000260.1 GCA_024653875.1 Acidobacteriota bacterium | reverse complement strand
CGGCTAAAGCCACGCCCTGCGTCCGCAGGACCGACAGCGCCTCTATCTTTTCTTGTTCAGTTTCGCTTCGAGCGCGAGCCCCTTCGCCAGCTCGCGCTCGGCCGCCGCGGACTGGCCGCGGCGCATCAGCACGCTGCCGATGACGAAGTGGCCGAGCGGTGACGTTTGCCCCTCTGGCTCCAGCGCCAGGCCTTTGCGCGCGTACGTCAGCGCGTCGTCCAGCGCACGGCCTTCATCGAAGTATGCCTTGGCGAGATAGAAACACCCCTCGGCGAACTCGGGGTTGGTGTCCACCGCGTTTTTGTAGAAGCCGATAGCGGCAGCCACGCGGCCCTGCCGCGCCTTCAGCCGGCCCAGATTGAACGCCGCCTTGTAAGCCGTTGGATGCTGCGCCAGTTCGGCGCGATACGAGGTTTCCGCGGCAGCGTCATCGCCACGCGCTTCGGCGATGAGCGCCAGGTTGAAGTGCGCCAGGCGCACATCGGCCTTCAGCGCCAGCGCCTCCTTGAGCAGCTGCTCGGCCTGCGGCAACTGCCCGCGCTCGAACGCGAGCACGCCGGTCGCCACGCGCGCGGACGCGAGCTTGGGGTCAATCTCCAGCGCGGCCGCAAACTCGGTCTCCGCGCGCGCGTCGTCGCCACGGTCGAGATAAATCTCGCCGATCTGATACCGCACGTAGGCGTTTTTCGGATCGATCATGACGTACCGTTCATACCCCGCAAGCGCCGCATCATCCTGGCCCAGGCGTCGATACGCGTTGGCCATGTTGATGATCGCCAGGTCGTAGTCGGGCTTCAGATCCAGGGCCCGCGCGAACTGCGCGATCGCCTCGGTGAACTGTCCCGTCTTGAAGTACTCGTTGCCCAGCATGAACCACGCGTCGATGACGTTCGGGTCTTCCGCCACCACCTTGCGCAGCATGGCGATGGCCTCCGCGCCGGGGTCGGCGCCTTTAGCCGCGCCGGGGTCGGCGCCTCTAGCCGCGCCGGGGTCGGCGCCTCTAGCAATGTCGCGCGCGGTCGTCATCAGGTTGAACAGGCCGATCTTGTCCTTGGGATCCGCGCGGTCGGTGGCCGGCCCCTCCGCCGTGGCGACAAACGACCCGACGTATCCCAGCGCGGCCAACCTGGCGCGCGTCTCGGGATCGACGTCCTCGTTCCTTGGCGCGGCGGGCGCGGCGGCGGCCATGTCGCGCTTCTTCTCCCGCAGCGTCCGCAGCATGGCGTCGCCCACCGATCGCCGTTCATCGAAGATGTTGGTCAACTCTCCGGGATCGCGTTCGAGGTCGTACAGCTCCGGGCGCGGCGCGTCGATCAACTTGTAGCGATCGGAGCGCATCGCCGTCAGCTCGCTCCACCCGTAGTGATGGAGGGGATACATGGCTTCGCCGTACCCATCCAGCGGAATTTCGCCCGCGGCACCCGCCAGCAGCGGCGTGAGACTGACGCCGGCCAGCCCGTCCGGCGCCGGAATCTGCAACAGGTCAAGCACCGTGGGCATGATGTCCACCGTGCGCACCGGCTGCGCGACCCGGCGGCCGCCCATGCCCTCAAGCGGCGCGCGCACGATCATCGGCACATGCATCGAGCTCTCGTACACAAAGAACCCGTGGGTCTCTTCCCCGTGCTCACCCAGCCCCTCGCCATGGTCACCCGCCACGATGACGATGGTGTGATCGTCGAGGCCGCGGTCCTTGAGGTAGGTCAGGACCCGGCCGACCTGGGCGTCGGTGAAGGCGATGGCCCCTCGATAGGGATGGCCTTTGTAGTCGCTCCGGTAGGGCTCCGGAGATTCGTACGGCGCGTGGGGGTCGTACATGTGGATCCACGAGAAGAACCGCTGCTCCCCCACGCCGTCCATCCACTTCAGCGCCAGGTCCACGACCTCGTTTCCCGGACGTTTGACGCTGGCCAGGGACATGGCCTTGATATCGGTCAGGTCGAAGTCGTCCTGATAGGCGGCAAACCCCTGATCGAGGCCCCACTTGCTGTCCAGCACGAACGCGCCGACCGTCGCGCCGGTGTTAAATCCCTGTGTAGAAAGGACTTCTGCCAACGTCACCTGCTCCGGACCCAGAAAGAAGCCGCCGTTATCCCGCACGCCGTGCCGGGGCGGAAACTGGCCCGTCATCATGCTGCTGTGGGCGGGAAGGGTGAGCGGCGCGGTGGTCATCGCCTGCTCGAACACCACCCCATCCCTGGCCAGCTGGTCCAGATTCGGGGTTCTGACGTCCTTCGAGCCGTAGGCCCCCAGGTGGTCCGCCCGGAGGGTGTCCAGAGTGATTAGAACCACGTTGAGGTCGGATCTGGAGCCTCCGGCCGGGGGCCACAACATCCAAACCAGGACGCAGCCCCCCATCAACAGCAGGGTGACACTAAGAGCCTTGGTCAGGCTGGTCATGAAACGGGCGGACGCTGGCACCATGGGCTGAAATGGTAGCTGCAAATTCCCCGTGGCATTCAGTCCCGCGGAGGGGTATATTCCCCAACACTCATTTCCTAGAAAGGGAAACTGCCTATGACGTTACGAAGTTGCTCCGTACTGGCGCGACGCCTGACGACTGCAGGGGTGATGACCGCCCTGCTGACGCTGGCTGCCGCGCCGGCGATGGCCGCATCGCCAAACCCGACGACCCCCGTGTCGTTTTCCTCCAGCGCCATCGCCAAAATCGTGGCGAAGGCTGACACGCCAACGGCGGCCGCCAAGGCCGCGCCGAAGCAGGCCACCCCATCCAAAGGGTTTCTCAAGACCCGGACGGGCTTGCTCGTGCTCGCCGTGATGGTCGTGGGTACGGGGTACGCGGTGTACTCCGCCAAAGAAGACCGCATCCGCGGCATCAACCGCTAAGGCAGGCCACCATGACGCACACATTCATCACACGATTGATTGGCGGCGCCGCGGCGCTGCTGGTGGCCCTGGCGGCCACAACGGCCTCGGCCCAGACGTTGACCGGCACCATTGCCGGTCATGTCAAGGACGCCCAGGGCGGCGCCCTGCCCGGCGTGCTGGTCACGCTGGCCAGCCGGACCGGCGAGGCCACGCAGACGACCAACGCGACGGGTGAGTTCCGGTTCCTCGGGCTGAACCCCGGCATGTACGAGATCAGGACCGCGCTGCAGGGCTTCAAGTCGAGCATGCAGTCTGGGCTGGAGATCTCGATCGGCAAGGCGATCGAACTCAACCTGACGCTGGAAGTGGGCGGCCTGACCGAATCGGTCACCGTTGTCGGCTCGGCCACGAAGGTGGATACGACGACCACGGCCACCGACACCAACATCTCGCAGAGCCTGCTGTTCAGCATGCCCATCTCGCGCACGAACGCGGCGGTGAGCCTGCTCAACTACGCGCCGGGCATCAACAGCGGTTCGGCCTTTGGCGGCGCGTCGGACTCCGCCAACTCGCTGCTGCTGGACGGCGTCGACACACGTGATCCGGAAGGCGGCACGGCGTGGACGTTCTTCAACTACAACATCATCGACCAGGTGCAGATCGGCTCGCTCGGCCAGCAGGCCGAGTACGGCGGGTTCACCGGCGCGGTGATCAATACCATCACCAAGTCCGGCAGCAACCGGTTCTCGGGCCTGTTCGAGCAGCGGTACACCAGCAAGAAATTCCGTGGCAACAACGTGTCGAGCGCGGTCACGAAGGTGAACCCGTCGATCAAGGCCACGGGCGTGGACAAGCTGAATGACTACACGGTGCAGATGGGCGGCCCGCTGCGTCAGAACAAGGCGTTCTTCTTCGCCAGCGTGCAGCGGTACTCGATCGAGGAGGACCCGAATGGTCCGCGCACGCTGCGCACCGAGGTCAGCCCGCGGTTCAACGGCAAGCTGACGTTCCAGCCGACGGCCAACGACAACATCACGCTCGGCGGCCAGTGGGACTACTACAACCAGGGCGGCCGCACCGGCTTCGGCGGCGCGAACGGCACGACGGACGCCCGCGTGGTGCAACAGGACTCGCCCGAAGGCATCTGGAACGGGCAGTACCGCCGCGTCATCGGCAGCACGGCGTTCTTCGAAGCGAAGTTCACGGGGTACTGGGGCTACTTCGACCTCGACCCGCTGACTCCGGTTGCCGCGCGCCTGGACGGCGAGACGGGCGCCTGGTCGGGCGGCGCCGGGTACAGCGCGCAGTACGACCGGACGCGCAACCAGTTGAACGCATCGCTGTCCAAGTACGCGGAAGCGAAGGGATCGCACGCGTTCAAGTTCGGCGTGGAGATCGAGCGGAGCACGATTCGCAACCGCTTTGCCTACACCGACGGCCTGTTCTTCTACGACTACGGCGGCGCGCCGTACCTGGCCTACGCCTATTCGTACGACATCAAAGGCCGCAACGACCGCCTCTCCGCGTATGCGCAGGACCAGTGGAAGATCGGGCGGCTCACGGCGAACGTGGGCATCCGGCTCGACAAGATCGGCGGGACGGGCTCCGCGGAAGACAAGCAGTACTACGACACGCTGTCGTGGGGCCCGCGTCTCGGCGCGGCGTATGACCTGATGGGCGACGGCCAGTCCGTGCTGCGCGCCTACTACGGCCAGCTGTACGACGGCGCGGTGTTCTCCTCGTGGTCGCGCGCCCTGCCGGGCATCAGCGACTACGTCATCTACGAGGCGACCGGAACCATCGCGAACACGCAAGTGACGGAGATCGACAGCATCTCCGGCGCGAGCAAGTTCACCGTGGCGGACAACCTGAAACATCCCCGCACCGATGAATTCAGCGTGGCGTACGAGCGGCAGCTGGGGCGTGGTCTGAAGTTCACGGGCACCTATATCCGGCGCGATGCGAAGAACTTCATCAACTCGACGCTGATCAATGGGCAGTGGGCGGAGGCGACCTACACCAACCCGCTCAATAGTCAGGCGACGACCATTTACCGCTGGGCCAACCGCACGTCGGATCAGAAGTTCCTGATCGGCAACGTGGACGACTTCAAGTACAACGGCGCTCCGGCCGCCAACGCGTACCGCACGTACAACGGCGGCATGTTCGTGCTGACACGCGCCTATGCCAACCGGTGGCAGGCCCAGGTCTCGTACGTCTACTCCAAGACCAAAGGCACGGTCACCAACGGCACGTTCTCCGGCGTCTCGAGCGGACAGTTCGAAACGCCGAACGGGATTCTGGTCAACACCGACGGCCTTGTCGGCTTCGACCGCACCCACGAACTGAAGCTGTTCGCGGGCTACCAGATTCCCATCGTGGAAGTCTCCGCCAACGTCTACTACCGCGCGTTGAGCGGCTTGCCGTGGACGCCGTTCGCACGCGTCAGCTCGGGCACGTTCAACTGGACCGGCAGCATCGACCTCAACCTCGAACCGCGCGGCAGCCGCCGGGGCGAGGCCCAGCAGGTGCTGGACGTGCGGCTCGAGAAGGTGTTCTCGGTGGGCACGAACCGCTTCGGGGTGTATATGGACGGAGACAACCTGCTCAACAAGGGCTTCGTGACGGGCATCCAGGCCCGGTACCCGTCCGCGTCGATCGGCGGCACCAGCGTGCCGCTGGGCGGGCCGACGGCGGTCAACCCGGCCCGGCAGCTCACGTTCGGCGGCCGCTGGTCGTTCTAGCGGGGTCCTGAGGTCCTGAGGTCCTGAAGACATGCGCGGGGGGTGGCTTGCCGCCCCCCGCGTTTTTTTGCAGTCTACAATTGACGGATGTCCGCTCAAGACGAGGCGCCGCGCCTCGATTTCATCCGGGAGATCGTCGCCGCCGACCAGGCCTCCGGCACCCATCAGGGCCGGGTGGCCACGCGGTTTCCGCCTGAGCCCAATGGCTACCTGCACATCGGGCACGCCAAGTCGATCTGCCTGAACTTCGGCGTCGCCCGCGACTTTGGCGGCACGTGCAACCTGCGGTTTGACGACACTAACCCGGTGACGGAAGACACGGAGTACGTGGACTCGATTCAGGAAGACGTCCAGTGGCTGGGTTTCAGCTGGGACGACCGTCTGTATTACGCCTCCGACTATTTCGAGCGCCTGTACGAGTGCGCGGTCCGGTTGATTCGCGACGACAAGGCATATGTGGACAGCCTGACGGCCGATGACATTCGCGAGTACCGGGGCACGCTGAAGGATCCCGGCCGTGAGAGCCCGTACCGCAGCCGTCCGATCGCCGAGAACCTTGAGTTGTTCGCCCGCATGCGCGCGGGAGAGTTTCCGGATGGCGCCCACGTGCTGCGGGCGAAGATCGACATGGCGTCGCCGAACATCACCATGCGCGACCCGATCCTGTATCGGGTCCGGCGGGCACACCATCACCGCACGGGCGACGCCTGGTGCCTGTATCCGATGTACGACTACGCGCACCCGCTCTCGGATGCCTTCGAACAGATCACCCACTCGTTGTGCACGCTGGAGTTTGAAGACCACCGGCCCCTCTACGACTGGCTGATCGCCAACGTCACGGGTTTGCCAGGCCGTCCGCGGCAGATTGAGTTCGCCCGGTTGAACCTGACGTACACCGTGATGAGCAAACGCAAGCTCCTGCAGTTGGTCGAGGACGGCCATGTGCACGGGTGGGACGACCCGCGCATGCCGACCCTTTCGGGCCTGCGCCGGCGCGGGTTCACCGCGGAGGCCATCCGGCGCTTCTGCGACGAGATCGGCGTCGCCAAGCGGGAGAACGTCATCGATGTCGGCCTGCTTGAGTTCTGCGTGCGCGAGGATCTGAACGCGCGCTCGCCACGGGCGATGGCCGTGTTGCGGCCGCTGAAGGTGGTGATCGAGAACTACCCGGAAGGACAGACGGAAGACTTCGAGGTGGCCAGCCATCCCGACAACGCGGCCCTGGGCACGCGGCACGTCCCGTTCGGCCGTGAGCTCTTCATCGAGCGTGATGACTTCCTGGAAGACCCGCCGAAGAAGTTCTTCCGGCTGGCGCCCGGCCGCGAGGTCCGGCTGCGGGGAGCCTACCTTGTCACCTGCCGCGAGGTCATCAAGGACGCCGGCGGCCAGATCCTCGAACTCCGCTGCACCTATGACCCGCTCACCCGCGGCGGTGACGCGCCCGACGGCCGCAAGGTGAAGGCCACGCTGCACTGGGTCTCTGCCGCGCACGCGGTGGATGCCGAGGTCAGGCTCTACGACCGCTTGTTCACGCACGAGATGCCGGGCAGCGGGCAGGCCGATTTCCTCACGCAGCTCAACCCGAACGCGCTCGAGGTGCTGACCGGCTGCAAGCTCGAACCGTCATTGGCCGCTCCGGCGGCCGGCGCGCGGTTTCAGTTCGAACGCCTCGGCTATTTCTGCGCCGACCAGGATGGCGCCGCCTCGCGTCCCGTCTTCAATCGCACCGTGACCTTGAGGGACAATAGGGCTACACTCCCCGGGTGACCAGAAGGTCAGCCTCATGGTTCCCCTTCCTCCGCGCATTCGTCTTTCGACCGCTGGCGAAGCCTGTGGCGGAACGCGAGCGGGTCGATCGGGCCCTTCGCGAAAGTGAAGACCGGTACCGCGATCTTGTCGAGAACAGCCAGGACTTGATTTGCACGCACGACCTTGAGGGCCGGGTGCTCTCGGCAAACAAGGTGGCGCTCCAGAACATCGGCTGCTCCCTTGACGCCGCCTTGCGGTCGAACGTGGCCGATCTGCTTGTGCCTGGGGAACGGCCGCTATTCCGCGCCTACCTCGATGAAATACGATCCAGTGGCCGGGCGCAGGGCATCATGCGGGTCCGCACCACGGCCGGCGAGACCCGATTCTGGGAATACGACAACACCCTGCGCACCGACAGCGGCGACGGGCCCGTGGTGCGCGGGGTCGCGCGTGACATCACCGAGCGGAAGCGGGCTGAGCAGGCGCTGAAATCCAGCGAGGAGCGCTTCCGCGCGCTCATCGAGCACGGCCTGGACTTCATATCGTTGCTCGCGGCTGACGGCACGTTGTTGTGGGAGAGTCCGGCTGTGATCCGTCCGCTGGGCTATCCACCAGGCGCGTTTGTGGGTCGCAACATCTTCGAGCTCGTGCATCCGGATGATGCTGATTATGTCCGGCAGTCCTGGGCCCAGGTCGTTCAACAACCGGCGAGCCATCAGGGCGGCGTGTTCCGCCTGCGGCGGCGCGACGGTCTGTGGTGTTGGGTCGAGGCCGGCGTCACCAACCTGCTCCATAACCCAAGCGTGCAGGCCATCGTCGTCAACTACCGTGACATCACCGAGCGTAGACAGGCCGAGGAGACCTTGCGTCTGCAAGGCGCCGCCCTCAACGCCGCTGCCAACGCCACTGTAATCACTGACCGTCACGGCGCGATCGAGTGGATCAACCCGGCATTCACGGCGCTCACCGGCTACAGCGCCGGCGAGACGCTCGGCAGGAACCCGCGGGACCTGGTCAAATCAGGCGTCCATGATTCGGCGTTCTACGCACAACTCTGGGAGACGTTGCTCGCCGGCGGCGTCTGGCGGGGCGAGATGATCAATCGCCGGAAGGATGGCAGCCGGTACCCCGAGGAACAAGTCATCACGCCGGTCAGGAACGCCCAAGGCGAGATCACCCACTTCATCGCCATCAAGCGGGATCTCACGGACGAGAAGCGCGTGGCGGTTCAGCACCTGCAGTCGCAGAAGATGGAAACCGTGGGGCGACTGGCGGGGGGCATCGCCCACGACTTCAACAACCTGCTCACGGTCATCAACGGCACGGCCGATCTCGCCTTGATGGACATGCGGCAGGAGGATCCCCTGCGCGCGGACCTTGAACAAATTCACGGGGCCGGCACGCGCGCTGCCGCACTGACCCGGCAGTTGCTGGCCTTCAGTCGCCAACAGATCATGAAGCCGACATTGCTGGACCTCAACACCGTGATCGAGAACATGCGCGCGATCCTTCCGCGCCTCATCGGCGAACACATCGCGCTGGTGATCGCGCCGGCACGGCCTCTGGGCAGTGTCCTGGCGGATCCCGGACAGATAGAACAGGTCATCCTGAATCTGGCCGTGAATGCACGGGACGCGATGCCTGACGGCGGCACGCTGACGATGGAGACGCGGGATGTCGAGTGCCGGTCCACGCCGTCAGGGCCCCATGTGATGTTGGCCGTGAGCGACACGGGCATCGGGATCGACGAGGCGACGCAGTTGAAGATCTTCGAGCCCTTCTTCACCACCAAGGAACATGGCAAGGGCACGGGACTCGGGTTATCCACCGTCGACGGCATCATCAGGCAAAGCGGCGGCAGCATCAGCGTGGACAGCGAGATCGGGAAAGGGACCACGTTCACGATCTACCTGCCGCGGGTTCTGGGGATCCCGTCCAGAAGCCAGCCCATTCCGACAAGCCAGACGGCGCCTGGGACCGAGACGATCCTCGTGGTCGAGGACGAGACGATGCTCTGTCAGCTCGCCGCGCGCATCCTGCGGTCGGCCGGCTACACGGTGCTGACCGCCGGCAGCGCAGAGGACGCGCTGCTGACCCTGGAGCGCCAGGATCGGCCGGTGCACCTTCTGTTTACTGACGTGGTCCTTCCTGGGATGAACGGCCGGGAGCTGGCGACACGGGTTGTGGCAGCCCATCCAGACGTCAGGGTCCTGTACACGTCCGGCTACACCGACGACGCCATCCTGCGCCTCCATGTACGCGATGAGGCCACGCACTTTGTCGGCAAGCCGTATACCGCCACAAAGCTCACCCAGAGGGTTCGAGGAGCGCTGGACTCGCGGACCTGACGGTCGTACTAAAGTCCCGCCCTACGGTTCGGTTTTCGCCAAGGCGCGTATCAGTGTCTCAGCCGAGAACGGTTTGGCCACCAGTGCGAGGTCGGACGGTCTTGAAGCGCTCAATCAACTCGCGCCCGTGCATCCCAGGCATCACCATGTCGGTCAGCAATACGTCAATCGGCACGGATCGGTCTCCGGCGATCGCCAGGGCCTCGGCGCCGCCCGGCGCGTCGACAACGTGATACCCACGGCGTTCAAGCGCCCGCCGTGCCACCGTTCGAATGGCCGGTTCGTCGTCAACGATGAGCACGGATCTGCCGCGAAGGGGTCCCGCCCGCGACGGCGGCTTCCGCAGGCGCCGTCATTGTCCCAGTCGCGAGGCGCGACAACAGCACGGTGAACGTGCTTCCGCGTCCCGATTCACTGTCCACGGTGATGAAGCCACCAGACTCCGTCACGATGTCATGCACCATGGACAGCCCGAGCCCCAGACCCCGGTCCTGAGGCTTGGTGGTGAAGAATGGTTCGAACACCCGTGACCGGATGTCAGCCGACATGCCCTCGCCTTCATCGGTCACACTGAGGGATACATAGTCACCAGCCAGGATGTGTGGCGGCGCGCTGGAGACATCCGCGATGTTGCAGTTTGCCGTCCGCACGTGCACCCGCCCGCCGGCTGGCATGGCATCGCGCGCATTGGTCGCCAGGTTGATCAACAGTTGCTCCATCTGGCCCTGATCCGCCCTGACGACCCCCACGTCCGGGTCGAGGTGCAGC
>JANLHE010000258.1 GCA_024653875.1 Acidobacteriota bacterium | reverse complement strand
GCGACGGTCCAGAAGGACCTCACCAGGGCGATCGACTTGTTCAAGGGGTTGAAGGCGGAGGACGACCGCGAGAAGGCCGCGGTGTTTATGGACGGGTTGTCGCAGATGCGATCGGAGTGGGGTGTGCGTCCGGCGGCTGCAAAAACTCCGTCGCGTTCGCCGAAGAAATCGTCACGCTCCTGACCTCGCCGACCCGCCCGAGCGACCGCGCCGCGCGTCCGTTGATGGACCAGGTGACCGCGCCGGCGCTGCCCAGTGACAACACCACTTCGCGCCGGGCCTCCAGCGTCTGGCGCTCCCCGCGGACCAGCACGCGCGCGGGCACCCGCGCGCCGTCGGTGGTCGCCTGGAGCCAGCAGTTGTCCAACGCGATGATTTCAATGCGCAGGCCGTCGCCCGTGAGCGGGGCCGGCTCGGCCGCGGGCGGAGTCCCGGCGTCGGCCGACGCGGCTGCCGACACGGGAGGCGTGGAGCTGTCAGACGCCGGCGGCGTGGAGTTGTCCGTCGCTGGCGGGCGCGTGGGCGCGGCGCCGCGGGTCATCTGCCACGCCACCACCGACGCGATGATCACCAGCGCGAGCACGGCCAGGCCGATGCGCAACGCCAGCCCCGCCTTGCGTTGCCGCTCCAGGAACGCGCGGTCGTCATCGGTGACGTCCGGCCGCGGGGTATCGTCCTCGGCCGGCGCCGCCGCGCCCAGTTCCACCAGGAATTGCGCGACCACATCGTCCGGATTCAGCCCGACCTCCAGCGCGTAGGAGCGGACGAAGGCCCGGCTGAAGATACCGCCGGGCAGCCGGGAAAAGTCGCCCCGTTCCAGGGCTTCGAGGGCCACGACGGAAATCTTGGTGGACGTCGCGATCTGCCGGAGCGAGATGCCCCGGTTCTCGCGGGCCTGTTTTAGTTGTGTGCCGAAATCACTCATGGGGGATGCAGTCGATTGTTACGTATGATACCCGTTTGCCGCACCGTCAATTGCGCGGCGGATCGCCGCCGCGCCCGCGGCAAGTCCCAGCGCGCCCTCCGCGCGTCCCGGAGGAAGAAAGAGCCCAATGGCGGCCACGCCCGCCGCGCCCGCCGCCACGCAGGCCGCCGCGCGTGCGGCCGTCAGGCCGCCAATCGCGAGGACCGGCGCCTGGGTGGACGCCACCACGTCGCGCAATGCCTCCAGCCCGCGGCCCGGTTTGGGCCCTGACGGGAAGACGGCGCCAAACAGCAGGTAGTGTGCCTCCCCGTGCGTCCGGGCCTCTGACCCGGAGTGCACAGACCGCCCCACCATCCACGACCCGTTCCGCCGGCCCTCCGGCGCCAGCGCGCGCATCCTGGCGACGTCCGGGCCATCACCCCGCAGGTGGACACCGTCGCACCCGGCGGCCACGGCCACGTCCGCGCGATCGTTCACCACCACCCGCGTCGAGGAGCCCTCGGCCAGCCGGCGGACCGCGCGAGCCGCCTCCGCCAGCAGACGTACCGGCAGGTCACGCTCGCGCAGCTGGATCAGATCGATCCCGGCCGGCACCGCGTCCTCCAGCCACCGGGTCAGCGCCATCACCTCATCGCGCGCCGTGCGCGCGTCCGGACTGAGCTGGCGCCGGTCGGTCACCACGCACACGGTCATTTGGGTGACGACCACCGGCTCACGAACGCCGCGCTCAGCTCACGAACCCCGATCCACGCCGTGACGACGCCCACGCCGGTGACGGCGCCGCGCGCGAAGTTGTTGCGCATCACGGCATCAAGCCAGGGCCACAGCGAGGCGAAGTAATTCCGATCCCACAGGGCCGTCCACGGGGACAGGACCAGCAGGAATCCGGCCTCAATCAGGTAGGCGGCGATCAGAATGCGACTGAAGAAGGTGATGACTGGCTCCTGCCGGTGTTTAGTGCGCCAAAAAGGTGCGCCGGTGCGCATCCGAATAGCCAAACTGTTCGACGGCGGCCAGATGATCGCGCGTGGCGTAGCCCTTGTGCCGATCGAATCCGTACCGCGGATCGCGGAGGTGCAGTTCGCACATCAGGCGATCCCGATGGACCTTGGCGACGATGGACGCGGCGGCAATGGCACTCACCTTCCGATCGCCGCCCACCAGCGCGCGTTGCGCCAGCATCAAATGGGGAATCGAGAAACCGTCGACCAGGACCAGCCCGGGCAGCGGCGCCAGCGCCATCACCGCGAGCCGCATCGCGTGCAGCGACGCGCGATGGATGTTCAGGCGATCGATGTCGGCCGGCTCCACCACGGCCACCGCCCAGGCGACCGCCGCCGCGATGATCTCGGCCGACAGCCGCTCGCGCGCGGCGGCCGGCAGCACCTTGGAATCGGCGAGGCCCGGGATATGGCGATCGGGATGCAGGATCACGGCGCCTGCCACCACGGGCCCGGCCAGGCATCCGCGGCCCACCTCGTCCACGCCGGCCACGTGCGCGATCCCGGCACGCCGCGCGGCGTTCTCCCACGCGCGCGACGCCCTGGACGTTCCTGATCGCGCCTTCGCGCTGGCCATGACGACCCGCGCGTCAGTTCGTGCGCTTCTTCTCTTTCATGCGGGCCGCCTTGCCGCGCAGGTCGCGCAGGAAGTACAGCTTCGCGCGGCGCACCTTGGCGCTGCGGATCACTTCGATCTTGTCCACGATCGGCGAGTGCAGCGGGAAGATGCGCTCGACCCCCTGGCCGAACGACACCTTGCGCACCGTGAACGAGGCGCGCGATCCGCCGCGGTGCATGCCGATGACCATGCCTTCAAACACCTGGATGCGTTCCTTGTCGCCTTCGCGCACTTTCACATGCACGCGCACGGTGTCGCCCGACCGCATCTCGGGCCGATCCACCAACTGGGAACGTTCAATCATCTCTATTGCATTCATGAGCTGTGCTCCTTCGCTTCGTCCAACACCTGCGCCAACACGCGGCGTTCGTCCGCCGACAACGTTGACTCGTCCACCCGGGAGAGCAGATCCGGCCGCCGCGCCAGGGTCCGTGTGACCCGTTGCCGCGCCCGCCACCGCTCGATGTCCGCGTGATGCCCGCCAATGAGCACCTCCGGCACCGCCAACTCCCGAAACACCGCGGGCCGCGTGTAGTGCGGGTGATCCAGCAACCCGCGCACAAACGAATCCCCTTCCACCGACGACTCGTCGCCCACCACGCCGGGCACCAGCCGCACCACCGCGTCAATCAGGACCAGCGCGGGCAGTTCGCCGCCCGTCAGCACGTAGTCCCCGATCGAAATCTCGTCCGTGACCAGCGTGTCCGTGACGCGCTCGTCAATCCCCTCGTACCGCCCGCACAGCACCACCAGGCGCGTCATGCGGCTGAACCGCGCCGCTTCCTCGTGCGTCAGCGGACGTCCCTGCGGCGTCATCAGCACCACCGCGTCGGGCGCCCCGCGCTCGGCGGCAATCGCCTCCACCGCGCGAAACAGCGGCTCCGGTTTCATCACCATCCCCGGGCCGCCCCCGTACGGGATGTCGTCCACCATCCGGTGCTTGTCGGTCGTGAAGTCGCGCAAGTCCCGCGCCGTCACGTCCACCAGGCCCCTGGTCCTGGCCCGGCCCACCACGCCTTCGGTCAGCACCGCGTCGATCATCGCGGGAAAAATGGTCACGACATCGATGGTCGTCATCACTCGTCGCCCCGCGAAGTCTTCTCCACCGGACGGGCCGGCCGGTTCACGTCAAGCAGCCCCTCGGGCGGGTCCACCACGATCCGCTTGCCCGCCACGTCAATCTCCGGGCACATCGAGTGGACCAGCGGCACCAGCACTTCGGCGCCCTCGCGATCCACGCCCAGCAGCGCGTTGGCTGTCCCCGTGTACACCGTCTGCACCCGGCCCACCGGCTCTCCGCCGACGGTGCGCACCTCGCACCCGATCAGGTCGTGCAGGTAGTACTCGTGCGGCGGCAACGCCTTGCGCGCGTCCTCCGGGATGCGCAGCTCGACGCCGCGAAAGACGCCGGCCTCTTCCACCGACCTCACGCCCTCCAGCCCAACCAGCCATCGGCTGCCGTGGGGCCGGCTCTCGGTCACCGTCAGGCCGACCGGCGCCGCGCCGGCCGTGCCCTGGCGCCACACCACCGCGCCGGGCGCGAACCGTTCGTCGGCGAAGTCGGTCTCGATCTCCACCACCATCAGGCCGCGAAGCCCGTGCGGGCGCACCACCTTGCCCACCAGCAGCATCGATGCCCAGTCCACCGGCATCTCGGGCCTAGTCGTCGCGGAAATCGACGCTGACACGCAGGCCGTCGAGCTCACCGGCCGCGGCCGCCAGCGTGCGCACCGCCGAGGCGGTCCGCCCCTGCCGGCCGATCACGCGTCCGAGGTCACCGGGGGCCATCGTCAGTTCGATGATGGTCTGGTCGCGGCGATCGAACTCGTCCACCTCGACCTCGTCCGGCCGGCTCGCCAGCGCGCGCGCGACCACGTCCACGACGTCGCGCGCCCGGCTCACAGTGCCGCCGGAGCGTCTGCCGCGACCGGTTCCGGCGCGCGCGCGATAATCGTGCGCAGCGTGTCGGACGCCGTGGCGCCGCTCTTGAGCCAGAACGCGTAGCGATCGCGATCGATCACCAGCGTCTCGGGCTTCGTGCGCGGGTTGTAGTGGCCCAGAATCTCGATGAACCGCCCTTCACGCGCGGCGGCCGACTCGGTCACCACGATACGGAAAAAGGCCCGGTTCTTTGAGCCGGCCCGCCGCATACGAATCACTACCATGTGTGTCTCCTCTGCCCTTCTCGGCGCGGGCTAAAGCCCACGCCCTCCAAACCCCGGCACGGGCTGAAGCCCGTGCCCTCCGATCTATTTCCCGCGCAGCATGCCCATCAGGCGCTGCTTGCCTTTGTGCCCGCCGCCCGCGCCGGTCATGCTCCCCATGGACTTGAGCATCTTGCGCATCTCGACGAACTGCTTCAGCACCCGATTCACGTCTTCCACCGACGTCCCGCTGCCGCGCGCGATGCGCTTGCGCCGGCTGCCGTTGATCAGCTGGTGGTTGGCCCGCTCCTCCAGCGTCATCGCACTGATGATCGCCTGCACGCGGCCCACCTGCTTGTCATCCACCTGGGCGCGCTGTGCGTTCAGCTCTTTCATCGCGCCCATGCCGGGAATCATCCCCAGCACCTGTTCGAGCGGCCCCATCTTCTTGATGGTCCGCAGCTGGTCTCCAAAATCCGCCAGCGTGAAGTCATCGAGCCGCGTCTTCTTCTCGAGCTTCGCGCGGCTCTCGTCATCCAGGGCGCCTTCCGCACGCTCGATGAGCGTGAGGATGTCGCCCATCCCCAACATCCGCGAGACGAGCCGATCCGCGTGGAACGGCTCGAAGTCCTGCGGGCGTTCGCCCACGCCCACAAACGCAATCGGCACGCCGACGACGCCCACCACCGAGAGGGCCGCGCCGCCGCGCTGGTCGCCGTCGAGCTTCGTCAGCACGACGCCCGTCACGCCCGTGCGCGCGTGAAACTCACCCGCGCTGCGAATCGCATCCTGCCCGGTCATCGCGTCCGCGACGTACAACCGGTCGGTGGGATCCACCGCCGCCGCGATGGCCTCCAGCTCGGCCATCAACTCGTCGTCGATGTGCAACCGCCCCGCGGTATCGACGATGAGCGTGTCGAAGCCCAGCTGCTTCGTCGCGGTCAGCGCGCCCGCGGCACGCGCCACGGGATCCATCTCGCCCTCGGGGTCGTGCATGCGCACGCCCACCTGTGTCGCCAGCACCGACAGCTGCTCGATGGCCGCCGGCCGCCGCACGTCGGTGGACACCAGCATCGGGTGTTTCCCCTGCTGCGTCAGCCACCGCGCCAGCTTCGCCGACGTCGTGGTCTTGCCCGAGCCCTGCAGGCCCAGCATCAGCACCACACGCGGCGACCGCGACGTGACGGTCAGCCCCCCGGTGACATCACCGAAGAGCGCCAGCATCTCGTCGCGCACGATGCGCACCACCTGCTGCGCCGGCGACAGGCTGCGCAACACCTCGTCACCGATGGCCTTCGCGCGCACGCGGTCAATGAACGCCTTGACCACCCGGAAGTTGACGTCCGCTTCGAGCAGCGCGAGACGGATCTCGCGCAGCGCGGCGTCCACGCTGGCCTCGGTCAGGCGTGCTTCCCCGCGAAGCGACTTGAAAACGTCCTGTAGCCG
>JANLHE010000256.1 GCA_024653875.1 Acidobacteriota bacterium | reverse complement strand
GATCCTCTGGGCGGTGGCGGATGTCTTCGTGGATGGCAACGATCAGTCCGTGACGCTGCAGTTGCAGAACGGCATGACGATCGCCGGCCGCATCGCGTTCGACGGCCAGCGCTTGTTGCCGCCCACCGATCTCACCCGGGTGCGTATCACGCTGACGACCGTGGGCGCCCAGGACGCGGAGTTCGGCAACCTGCCGCCCGCGACAGTGGACGCGTCGGGCCGCTTCACCATGAAGGGCGTGCCGCCCGGACGCTACTCCCTGCGCGGCAACGCGCCGGCCGGCGCGGGTGGTCCCGGGGTCGGCGCCGGCGGGGCGATGCAGGCGGGCGGATCGGGAAATTGGGTGCTGGCGTCGTCGATGGCCGGCGGCCTGGACACTCTGGATTTTCCGCTCGTCATCGGGCCCAACGTGAACATCTCGGACGCGGTGGTGACGTTTGCCGATCGCACGACGGAACTGTCGGGCACGCTGCAGGACGCGTCGGGCACCGCGACGTCGGACTACTCCATCATCGTGTTCCCGTCGGACAAGCAGTACTGGCAGCCCCAGTCCAGGCGCATTCAGTCGGCGCGCCCTGGCACCGACGGCCGCTTCACGATGCGGAACCTGCCGCCGGGCGACTACATGATCGTGGCCGTCACCGACGTGGAACCCGGCGAGTGGTTCGATCCGGAGTTCCTCGCCGAACTCGCGCAGGCCTCCATGCGCGTGACGCTGCAGGACGGCGAGAAGAAGACGCAGGATCTCCGACTGGCGGGCGGAGGCTAGTGTCCCAGCTCAGGCCGTGAACTTGCGCAGCCGGATGCGGCCCCGCCGGATCGTCCACCAGATGAGCAGGATCAGGACGATCACGGCGGCGCCGAACGCGCCCGCGAACAGCGCCACGGTCCGATAGAGGATCGACTCCGCGTCGGTCCGCACCTCCATCGAAACCGGTGCGCCGGCCAGGCGATCGCTCAGGCGCTGTTCCCACGTGAGGATGTTGCCCCGCTCCGTCTGGCCCGGCTCGCCGTCCGACAACCGGCGGACGTTCTGATAGATCACCCGGCTCGGCAGGTGCAGCTTGAACGCGACCAGTTCGCTGCCATCCCAGTTCACACCGGCCGGCACGCGGCCCTGCGGCGTCCCCACCACCTGCGTGTAGCGAATCTGGCCGGGTGTCACCTCAAACCCGTACGCGGACCACGCGAGCACGCCGCAGGTCCCGGCCTTGCGCAGATCGCTGACGTGCAACCGCGCCTGCACGTACCGGCGCCCGTTGCGGCGCCAGGGACGGCTGACGCGCTCCACCTCGCACCCCGCGCCCTCGAACACCGCGCGCACATCGTCGCTGCTGATGCGCGCCTGGGGATTGGGATCAAGGGTGACGCCGCGCAACGCCACGAGCGCCGCGACCGACGAGGACAGCACCACGGTCGCCGAACCGTCGACTTCGAGGTACGTCTGTTCGTCGTACTCGTACTGTCGCGCCAGGGGATTGGCACACGATGCCCCGGCGGCAGCGAGGCAGAGCGACATTGCCGCCAGCGTCAGAACGCGAACACGCACGCCTCGAATGATATACATTCTTCGAACCCTCATGCCGCGACTCTTTCTGATTGACGGCAACTCGCAGATGTACCGCGCGTATCACGCGATTCGCGGTCTGACCGGCCCCGACGGCCGGTCCACCAACGCGATCTACGGATTCGTCAACATGCTGCGCAAGCTCGTCGCGGACCACCATCCCGACTACCTGGTGGCGTCGTTTGACTTGCCCGGCCGCACGTTCCGCGACGACCTGTTCGCAGGTTACAAGGCCAACCGGGAACCTATGCCGTCCGACCTGGCCGAGCAGGTGGCCCGCGTGCACGACGCGTGTGAAGCCATGGGTGTGCCCAACCTGGCCGTCGAGGGCTTCGAGGCCGACGACGTCCTGGGCACGCTCGCGGTGCAGGCCCACGCCGCGGGATTCGAGGTCGCCGTCGTCACCGGCGACAAGGATTTCTATCAGCTCGTGAAGGACGGACTGCGCATCTTCAATCCGAAGGATGAAGGCACGTGGTACGACGCCGAAGGCGTGGTGAAGAAGTTCGGCGTGCGCCCCGAACAGGTGGTGGACGTGCTGGCGCTGATGGGCGACAGCGTGGACAACATCAAGGGCGTGCCCGGCATCGGTGAAAAGGGGGCGCGCGAACTGATCGGCACCTACGGATCGCTGGACGCGTTGCTGGAGGCGGCGCCGGCGCTGGCGCAGAAGCGCTATCGCGACGCCCTCACGCAATACGCGGAGGACGCGCGCGCCAGCAAGGTCCTGGCGACCATCCGCACCGACGTGCCGATCGCGTTCGACCCGGAGGCCCTGCGTTATCGCGGCCCGGACGCCGCGCGGTGTTACGCGCTGTTCTCGTCGCTGGGATTTCGGACGTTCACCGCGGAGTATGCGCCCACGGCCGCCACCAGCACGCAGGACTACGCGGTGGTGCACGCCCTGGAGGAACTCGACGCGGTGGTGGCGGAGGCGCGCGCAGCGGGCCACGTGTCCATCGCGACGCTGACCACCGGGGAATCAGCCGTGCAGGCGACGCTGGTGGGCCTGGCCCTGGCCACGACCGCGGGACGGGCGCGGTATCTCCCGCTGGCGCACACGGGGCTCACCGAGACGCCGAATCTCAGGGCGGCGGACGTGGCGGCGCGATTGGCGCCCCTGTTCGCCGATCCCGCGGTCGCGAAGCTGGGGCACGACCTGAAGTCGACGTCGATCCTGTGCGCGCGCCTGGGTTGCCCGCTGGCGGGCCTGGACCTGGACACCATGGTGGCCAGCTACCTCGTGGACGCCACCGGATCCAGCCACTCCATCGAGGAGCTCGCGCTCGAGCGCACCGGGTACCGGGCGGTCGGCGCCGGCGAGGTGACGGGCCGCGGCGCCCGGTCGGTCGCCCTGGACGCCGTGCCTGCCTCCTCGCTGCTGAACTTCGCGGGCGAGCGGGCCGAGCTGCCCTTGCGCATGGCCGACGGGCTGCGGGAGGATCTCGCTAAAGCGTCGCTCTCGGACATCTACCGTACGCTTGAACTGCCGCTGATTCCCATCCTCGCGGACATCGAACGCGCGGGCGTGCGGCTGGACCTGGACGCGCTGGGGCGCCTGTCGCGCACGATGCAGGCCGAGCTGGACGGCCTGAGCGCCCGCATCTTCGGGCTGGCCGGCGGCGAGTTCAACATCAACTCGCCCAAGCAGCTGGGGGAGGTCCTGTTCGATCGCCTGCAGCTGCAGTCATCGAAGAAGACCGGCAAGACCAAAGCCACCTCAACCGCCATGGATGTGCTGGAGGAACTGGCGCTCACGCACGAGCTGCCGGGTCTGGTGCTCAAGTGGCGCAGCGTGCAGAAACTCAAGGGCACGTACGTGGACGCCCTGCCGCTGATGGTCAATCCCGTCACGGGGCGCGTGCACACCACGTTCAACCAGGCGGTGGCCGCCACCGGCCGGCTGAGCAGCAGCGATCCGAACCTGCAGAACATCCCCGTGCGCACGGCGGCGGGACGCGAGATTCGCGCGGCGTTCGTGGCGGCGCCCGGGCACGCCCTGATCTCCGCGGACTACTCGCAGATCGAATTGCGCGTGCTGGCCCACCTGTCGGGGGATGCCGCGCTCGTGCAGGCGTTCAAGGACGGCGAAGACATCCACGACCGCACCGCCGAGCGGGTATTTGGCGCGAACAGCGGCCTGGACCCGCACGAACTGCGCCGGCGCGCGAAGATCATCAACTACGCGCTGCTCTACGGCAAGACGGCGTTCACGCTGGCCAAGGACATCGGCGTGCCGCAGCACGCCGCGCAGGAATTCATCGACGCGTACTTCGCCGGCTTCCCCGGTGTGCGCGCGTTCATCGATCAGACGCTGGACCTGGCGCGCGCGTCAGGGGTGGTGCGCACCCTCACCGGCCGGCAACGGCTGATGCCCGAACTCACCAGCCGCAACGGCCAGATCCGGCAGGCCGCCGAACGCGAGACCGTCAACATGCCCATTCAGGGGACCGCCGCGGACATTCTCAAACAGGCGATGATCAACGTGGCTGCCGCGCTCGCCCGGCACAACGCCGCCGTTCCGATCCCCAGCCGGATGATCCTCACCGTGCACGACGAACTGCTCTTCGAGGCCCCGATTGAAGACGTGCCGGTCATCACCAGCCTGGTCCGGGAGACCATGCAGAACGCCTTCCCGCTGGCCGTTCCCCTGACCGTGGACGTTGGGACAGGC
>JANLHE010000254.1 GCA_024653875.1 Acidobacteriota bacterium | reverse complement strand
ATCGGGCGGCGGGCGTCACGCTTGCCGGCGACGTGCTGGATGTGGACGCGGCGGGCCGCCGCCGGATCAGGCTCACGGCGGCGGGCGCCACCGTCTCGGACGCGATCGATCGCCTGGGCCACATCCCGCTGCCGCCGTACATCCGCCGCGCGGACACCGACGACGATCGCGCCCGTTACCAGACGATGTTCGCGAAGTGGACCGGATCGATTGCCGCCCCCACGGCGGGGCTGCACTTTGATGATGGCCTGGTCACGGCGCTCGACGCGGCCGGGATCGCCCGGGCGGCCGTGACGCTCCACGTGGGGTACGGCACGTTCAAACCGGTCAAGGTGGCCGACACGAGGGAGCACCGGGTGGACGCCGAACGCTGGGCGGTGACCCCGGCCGCGGCCGCGGCCGTCGCCGGGGCGCGCGCGCGCGGCGGGCGGGTGGTCGCCATTGGCACCACCACCACCCGCGCGCTGGAGTCCGCCGCACGGGACTCGGGGGTGGTGGCCGCCGGCGCCGGCGCCACCGACCTGTGCATCACCCCCGGCTACCGCTTCGCGGCCATCGACGCCCTGCTGACGAACTTCCACCTGCCGCGGTCATCCCTGCTGATGCTGGTGTCGGCGTTTGGCGGCCGCGCGCTCGTGCTGGAGGCCTACCGCGACGCGGTGGCGCGCGGATTCGCGTTCTACAGTTACGGGGATGCGATGTTGATCCTGCCTGAGGTATGATCGTGGGTCTTCGCCGGTGTAGCTCAGTTGGTTAGAGCATGCGGCTCATATCCGCAGGGTCCGGGGTTCAAGTCCCTGCACCGGCACCAACACTTTCCACGCGCCTCGGTGTGACGGGGCGATGGCCACGGGCCGTCGTCCTCCGCCGTGACGCCGACAGTTCATGCTTTCAATCGCTCACGCGTCTCTCACGGCAGTGGCCGGGCACCGCGTGGCCGCCGCCACCTCCGGCGGCGCCGATTCAGTGGCGCTGGCCCTCTGGCTGCACGCCCACGCACCGCGCGTGACGCTGGCCGGGCTGATCCACGTGAACCATCACCTGCGGGGCGCCGAGTCCGATCGGGATGAGGCGTTTTGCCGCGCGCTGGCCGCGCGCATCGGCGTCCCGATCGAGGTCGTCCACGCGCCGATCGCGCCCACGCGCGGGCGCTCGCCCGAAGCGGCCGCGCGCGCCGCGCGGTATCGCGCCTTTGCAGACGCGGCCGCGCGGCTGGACGGGTCGCGCGTGGCCACCGCCCACACGGCCGACGATCAGGCCGAGACCGTCCTTCTGCGGCTGCTCCGCGGCACCTCGAGCCGGGGCCTCTCGGGCATCCGGGCGGTGCGCGGCCTCTACGTGCGTCCGCTGCTGGCGTGCCGCCGGACGGAGCTGCGCGCGTGGCTCTCGGCCGCGGGCGAGACCTGGTGCGAGGACGTGACCAACGCGGACCGCGCCATCGCGCGCAACCGCGTGCGCCACGATCTGCTGCCGGTCATCGAACAGATCGCCCCGGGCGCCGTGCCCGCGCTGGCCCGCGCCGCCGCGCTGGCCCAGGACGACGAGGACGTGCTCCAGGCCGAGGCCATCAAAATGGCCGCGTCCGTCGTCTTACAGGAAGACACGTCCGGCGCGGACCTGGATCGCGACCGCCTCCGGGCCCTGGCGCCCTCGATCGCCCGCCGCGTGCTCCGGAACGTGCTGGAGCGGGTGGCGCCGCGGTCGGCGTGGGCGGCCGAACACCTCGAGGCGCTGCGGCGGCTGGCGGCGCGGGGCGAAGGGGGAGGCCGCCTCGACTTGCCCGGCATGCACGCCGAGCGGGTGTCTAACGTCTTGAGGCTCCGTGCGGGCGCGCCAGCCGCGGCGGCGGGGTTCGCGTATGAACTGGCGGTGCCGGGCCACGTGGTGGTGCCCGAGGCCGGCGTGGAAATTATTGCGGCGGCCGTGGCATCAAATGGACACGACGCTGCGTATTCACTGGTAGTGCCCCCGGGCACTTCCTTTCCGCTGACCGTGCGGAGCCGGCGTCCTGGGGACCGGGTCCGCCTGACCGGCGGCACGCGCAAGGTTCAGGATCTGATGGTGGATGCGAAGATCCCCAGGTCGGAACGGGACCGCGTGCCACTTGTGGTGGCAGCCGACGGTCAAATCCTCTGGGTAATCGGGGCTCCCGGCGCGGGTCGCCCGGCTCCCGGGGACCCTGCGGCTGACATGGTAGTCTTGAGGCTCAGAAAGATGGAACGCACATGAATTCGACGATGCGAGGGTTTCTTTTTTGGACGAGCATGTTCGTGCTCGTGGTGGTCGTGTGGCAATTTACCGCCAATTTTGGCCAGAGCAACAGCGTCATCGGCATCACCGAGTTCATGGACCGCGTGAACAAGCAGCAGTTCGGCAAGGTCGAACTGATCGGCAACGACCTGCGTGGATACCCCCTCAGCGACGATCCCGCCGGCAAGGTCGTGCAGTCCTACCTGCCGCCCGAATACCCCGACTTTTACGGCGACCTGAAGAAGTCGAACATCGAGCTGGTTGCCCGCAAGGAAGCCACCAATTCCTGGGGCCAGTTCCTGTTCCTGTGGGCGCCGATCCTGCTCATGATCGGGTTCTGGGTCTTCATGACCCGCCAGATGCAGAGCGGCGGCAACAAGGCGCTCTCGTTCGGCAAGAGCCGCGCGAAGCTGTCGTCCTCGACCCAGAAGAAGGTGACGTTCAAGGAAGTGGCCGGCGCCGACGAGGCGAAGGAAGAGCTCCAGGAGATCATCGAGTTCCTGCGCGAGCCCCAGAAGTTCCAGAAGCTGGGCGGCCGCATCCCGAAGGGCGTGCTGCTGATGGGATCGCCCGGCACGGGCAAGACCCTGATGGCGCGCGCGGTGGCCGGCGAGGCCAACGTGCCGTTTTTCTCGATCAGCGGTTCGGACTTCGTCGAGATGTTTGTCGGCGTGGGCGCGTCCCGCGTGCGCGACCTGTTCGAGCAGGGCAAGAAGAACGCGCCCTGCATCGTGTTCATCGACGAGATCGATGCCGTCGGCCGCCATCGTGGCGCCGGACTCGGGGGTGGTCACGACGAGCGCGAGCAGACGTTGAACCAGCTCCTCGTCGAGATGGACGGGTTCGAGTCCAACGAAGGCGTCATCCTGATCGCCGCGACGAACCGGCCGGACGTGCTGGATCCCGCGCTGCTTCGCCCCGGCCGTTTCGACCGGCGCATCGTGGTGAACCGTCCCGACGTGAAGGGCCGCGAAGGCATCCTCCTGGTCCACACCAAGAAGATTCCGTTGTCGGATGACGTGGACATCAACGTCATCGCGCGCGGCACCGCGGGCTTCTGCGGCGCCGACCTGGCGAACCTGGTGAACGAAGCCGCGCTCAACGCGGCGCGCTACAACCAGAAGGTCGTCCGGATGAACGACTTCGAGCACGCCAAGGACAAGGTCATGATGGGCTCGGAGCGGCGGTCGATGATGATCACCGAAGACGAGAAGCGCATCACGGCGATTCACGAAGCCGGCCACGCGCTGCTTGCCGTGCTGCTGCCGCACGCCGATCCGATTCACAAGGTGACGATCATTCCGCGCGGCATGGCCCTGGGCCTGACCATGCAGTTGCCGACGGAAGAGAAGCACAACTACTCGCGTGAGTACCTGATGGATCAGCTGGCCATCCTGCTGGGCGGCCGCATCGCCGAGGAGATCACCAACGGCGGCCTGACCACCGGCGCCGGCAACGACCTGGAACGCGTGACCGAACTCGCCCGCCGCATGGTGTGCGAGTGGGGCATGAGCGAGGAGATGGGGCCGCTGACGTTCGGCAAGCGCGAGGAGCAGGTGTTCCTCGGCCGTGATATCTCCAAGTCGCAGGACTACAGCCAGGACACGGCGGTGCGAATCGACTCCGAGGTCAAGCGGTTCGTGCTGACCAACTACGATCGCGCGCGCACCGTGCTGACCGAGCACAAGGCGGCGATGCTCAAGATTGCCGACGAGCTGCTGGCGCGCGAGGTGCTCGACGCCGATCAGGTGCAGCGCCTGGCCAAGGGGCTGGCGCTGGACGCCCCGGCGGCGGCGCCGGCCCCCAGTGACGTGCCCCGGCCCGAAGCCACCGATCGGCCGGCCATCGTGCCGCCGATTCCCAAGCCCATCACCCAGGCGTAGCCGCGCAGCCCGTGGAGGCCAGCACGCGCCGGGCGGTGTTCGACGTGTCGCTGCCCTCGGGGCAGGTCCTCAGGCTGGGCGAGCGCACGCTCGTCATGGCCATCGTCAACGTCACGCCCGATTCGTTTTCGGACGGCGGCCTCCGCCGCGACCCCGCCGTCGCGATTGCCGACGCCGTGCGGATGGTGGCCGACGGGGCCGACATCCTCGACATCGGCGGCGAATCCACCCGGCCCGGCGCCAGTCCCCTGGACGTGGAAGAGGAGTGGCGGCGGGTGGGCCCCGTCCTTGAGGGCGTGCGGGGCCGGGTGGACGTGCCGATTTCCATCGATACCTACAAGGCCGAAATCGCGCGACGCGCGATCGACGCAGGCGCGTCGATCGTGAACGATATCAGCGCGTTCGCCTACGATCCCGCGCTGGCGTTCGTGGTGGCGGACCGGGGCGTGGCGGCCATCCTCATGCACAACCGGGGACGGTCCGCGGCGATGTACGCCCACGCCAGTTATCGCGACGTGGCGGCCGAGGTGCGCGCCGAACTGGAGGCGCGGGTGCAGGTGGCCATCGGGGCCGGGGTGCCGCGCGCGCGGCTCCTCCTGGATCCCGGGTTTGGATTCGCCAAGAAACCGGCCGACACCCTGGACGCGCTGGCCGGCCTGCCCGCGTTGGCGACCCTGGGGTGCCCGCTGGTGTCGGGACCGTCGCGGAAGTCGTTTCTGACGGCCGCGCTGGGGGACCGGCCCCCGGAGGGCCGGGTGTGGGGCACGGCGGCGGCGGTGGCGGCGTCCATCTGGCTGGGCGCGCATGTCGTCCGCGTGCATGACGTGGCGGCCATGGTGGACGTGGCCCGCGTGACCGACGCGATTGTGCAGAGGGCTTCCGGGTCCTGAGCGGGGGCGCGGCGGCGTCTGATACTCTGTTCTTCGCATGGACCAGCTCACCGCCCTCCTGCAGCGGCCCACGGTGAACTGGTGGGATGTCATCGACATCCTGCTTGTTTCAATCCTGATTTACGAAGGCCTGAAGCTCATCCGCGGCACCCGTGCCGCGCAGATGGCGCTTGGGTCGGCGGTCGTCCTGGTGCTGTTCTGGGTCTCGCGGCGGTTTCCGCTCCAGGCGGTGAACTGGCTGATCCGCAATGTGTTCGTCTACGCCGGCTTCGCGGCGATCGTGCTGTTCCAGTCGGATATCCGGCGCGCGTTGTCGCACCTGGGCCGCGCGCCGTTCTTCCGCTACCTGGCCGGGTCGAAACAGGCCGCCGAGACGATCGAGGAAGTGATGACCGCCGCCGAGCTGATGGCCAAGGCGCGCGTGGGCGCGCTCATCGTGCTGGAGCGGGAGATCGGATTGCGCAACTACGTGGAGAGCGGCATTCCCCTGGATGCGGCGGTCAGTTACGACCTGCTTACGACCATCTTCCAGCCGGGTGCGCCGATGCACGATGGTGCGGTGGTCATCCAGGAGGATCGGATCGCCGCCGCGGCGTGTTTTCTGCCGCTGACCGTCAGTCCGACATTCGATCGGGACCTGGGGACCCGGCATCGCGCGGCGATTGGCGTGACCGAGGAATCCGATGCCATTGCCGTGGTGGTGTCCGAGGAGCGGGGCGAAATCTCGATCGCGTTTGACGGGCGCATCGAGCGCGGGCTGACGCCCGAGGCGTTGCGGACGCGGCTGCATCAGCTGGTGCTGCACCGGCGCGCGGTGGCCGTCGCGGCGGAGGCGGGGGCCTGATGGCCTGGCATCCGTTCCGCAACCTCTGGCTCAAGTTCGTGGCCGTGGGCCTCGGCACGATGCTGTGGGTGACCGTCGGGAGCGATCACTTCGTGGAACGCAGCGTGCGTGTGCCGCTGGTGTTCAGGAACGTGCCCCCGCTGCTGGAGATTGCCCCCGACGCACCCGACTCGGTGGAAGTGCATCTGCGCGGGCGTGCCAGCCAGCTCACCGGCGACCAGGGCGACGTCATCGTGTATATCGACCTGGCGGACGGCCGCGGCGGATCCCGGTTGTTTCACCTGCGCACCGATCAGGTCACGACGCCTTTCGGCGTGGAGGTCACCCAGGTGTTTCCGTCCACGGTGATGCTCACGCTGGAACGCACCGCCACCAAGACCGTGCCCGTGGAGGCGACGGTGGAGGGCCGCCCTGCGGACGGCTATGAAGTCGGCGCGATCACGGTCGAGCCCGGCAGGGTGGAGGTGGCGGGACCCGAGAGCCAGCTGAATGCGTTGCGCACGGCCCTCACCGAGACGGTGATGATTGACGGCGCGAACGCCACGGTGTCGCGGGTCGTCAGCGTGGGCGTGGCGAACTCGGCGCTGCGGCTGCGCGAGGCCAGGACGGCGCGTGTGACCGTCGAGATTCTCAAGAAGAAGGACTGACGAGCATGGCAGGGGTTCGGTTGTTTGGCACCGATGGGATCCGCGGTGTGGCCGGGACCTGGCCGCTGGATCCGCCCACGGTGGCGCGGATCGGCGCCGCCCTGGTGCGGGCGTTGCCGCTGGACCGCCAGGCGCGGCTGCTGCTGGGACGCGACACCCGCGAGTCCGGTGAGTGGATCGAGCGCGAACTGGCGCGCGGCGCGGCGTCGCAGGGCGCGGTCGTGTTGTCCGCGGGCGTGATCCCGACGCCGGGCGTGGCCTACCTGACGCGCAGCGGAGGCATCGACCTTGGCGTGGTGATTTCCGCGTCCCACAATCCCTTCCACGACAACGGCATCAAGGTGTTCTCGGGCCGCGGTGAGAAGTTCGGCGAAGACACGGAGCGCGCGATCGAAGCGATCGTGGCCGACACCGCGTGGAGCGTGCCCGCGTCCACCGAGGCCCACATCGAAACGATGGACGGCATCGGGCCCTATCTGTTGCACGCCGCGGCGCTGGCTCCGCGGGGCGACGGCCTGAAGGGCATGCGCGTGGCGCTGGATCTGGCCAACGGCGCCACGACCACCACGGCCCGGCGGCTGTTTGAGTCCGTGGGGTGCGCGGTGGTGTTGCTGGGCGACGCGCCGGATGGACGCAACATCAACCAGGCGTGCGGGTCCACGCACCCGGCCGGGCTGGCCGCGGCCGTGGTGGCGGAAGGTTGCCGGCTGGGCGTGGCGTTTGACGGGGATGGTGACCGCGCGATCCTGATTGACAATCGGGGCTTCGTGGTGGACGGTGATGCCCTCCTGCTGATGCTCGGCGCGCAGTACCAGCAGCAGGGCCGCCTCGCCGGCAATACCGTGGTCGCCACCGTGATGAGCAACATTGGATTGGAGATCGCGCTGCGCAACCGGGGCATCGCGATGGTGCGCACGCCGGTTGGCGACAAACACGTCATGGAAGAGATGTTGAAGCACGGCTATGTCGTGGGCGGCGAGCAGTCGGGCCACGTCATCCTGGCCGAGCACCTGTTCACCGGCGACGGGATGGCCACGGCCCTGGCCGTCATGCGGGTGATGGTGGAGACGGGCCGCGAGCTGGCGGACCTGGCCGCCGAACTGGTCGCGTATCCGCAGACGCTGGTGAACGTGCGCGTGCGCGAGCGCGTGGATGTGGACACCGTGCCCGCGATCGCCGACGCGATGGCGCGGGTGCGCGCGGCGCTGGACGACCGCGGGCGGCTGCTGGTGCGGTACTCGGGCACCGAGCCCCTGCTGCGCATCATGATCGAGGGCGAAGACCAGGCCTCGGTGCAGGCCCTGGCGGAAGAGATCGCGGACGCGGTCAGGACCTCGCTCGCATGATCCGGCTGAGCGTGAACGTCAACAAGGTGGCCACCCTGCGCAACTCGCGGGGCGGCGCGGTGCCCAGCGTGAGCGAGGCCGTGGCCGTGTGCCTGAACGCCGGCGTGCGCGGCATCACCGTGCACCCGCGCGCCGACGAGCGCCACATCACGCGGCGCGACGTGGCCGCCCTGGCGGATCAGCTCGGCACGGCCACGCGCCCGCCGGTGCTGCACGGGATTCACCCGGGCGCCGACGCGGGCGGGGTCGAGTTCAACATCGAAGGCGACCCGCGCGCCGACTTCGTGGATCTGGTGGTGGCGGCGCGCCCGCACCAGTGCACGCTGGTGCCGGTGGCACCGGGCGAGGTCACCAGCCAGGCGGGGTGGCCGGCGTCCACGTCGCCCGAGCGGTTGACCGCCGTGATCGCGCGGCTTCACGCCGAGGGGATCCGCGTGAGCCTGTTCGTGGATCCGGAGGAAGCGCCCATCCGCTGGGCCCGGCGCCTGGGCGCCGATCGCGTGGAGCTCTACACGGAGCCGTTCGCCAAGGCCTTCGCCAGCGGCCGGGACGCGGGACGCGCCAGTTTCGACACCTATGCGGCGGCGGCGTCGCTGGCCCATGCCCTGGGCCTGGGCGTCAACGCGGGGCACGACCTCGACCTTGAGAACCTCGTGGTGTTCCGGGAGTTGCCCTGTCTGGACGAAGTGTCCATCGGGCACGCGCTCGTCAGCCACGCCCTGTTCGTGGGCCTCGATCGGGCGGTGCGCGACTATCTGGCCGCGGTCGGCGGCCGGTAGAAATCAGCTATCATCGCTGCAGGTGGAACCATGAACCGCGAGTCCGTCGTGTTTGCGATTTCCGGAACGATGTTTGGATTGCTGGTGGGCTGGATTCTCGGCACGCAGCAGACGGCCGGGCCGGCCGCGGTTGCCGCGGCCGCAGGCCAGCAGTCGGCCCAGTTGCCGGCCGGGCAGGCGGCCCCGCCGCCGCTGGACGTGCAGCGCGCCGCGGCGCTGGAGCGGCAGGCCAACGATGAGCCCGCGAATGCGACCATCCGCGTGGACCTGGGCAACCTCTATTTCGACGCCGAACGATACGATCTCGCGATCTCCTGGTATGAGGCGGCGCTCAAGCTCAACCCGAAGGACGTCAACGCGAGCACGGATCTGGCGGTGGCCTACTACTCGTCCAATCAGATTGACCGGGCGCTGGCGCAGTTCGATGTCTCGCTGAAGATCGATCCGTCGCACACCAAGACGCTGTTGAACCAGGGCATCGTGCGCGCGTTCGGCAAGCAGGATCTGGAGGGTGCCACGCAGTCGTGGGAGCACCTCGTATCGATTGCGCCGAACAGCCCGGAAGCCACCCGCGCGAAGGAAGCGCTGAAGGCCATTCAAACCACCCATCCGGCCACGCCCGGCGCACCAGGGGCCCCAGGCCGAGGCGGCGCGAGTAGCTGACATGGCACTGATCGGTTGGATCATCCGGATCCTCGCCGTCCTGTTCCTGATTCGGCTGGTCCTTCGCATGTTCGCGGGCGCCGGCCGCCGGCCCGCCGCCCCCGGACCGTCACGCACGCCCGCCACGCGCGAAGGCGGGCATCTGGTGCGTGATCCCCACTGCGGCACCTACGTCCCGATCGCCCGGGCGCTGCGTTCGGGCCCGGCCGCCGATCCGGTCTATTTCTGTTCCACCGCGTGCCGCGACGCCTGGTCGGCCGCGCGCAAGGCCGGATAAATGACGCGGTCCGAAGACCAGCTGCGCCTCGACATCGTGGAGGTGGGCCGCCGCCTGTGGACGCGCGGATTTGTCGCCTCCAATGACGGCAACATCAGCGTGCGCCTGCCCGGCGATCGGCTGCTGATGACCCCGACCAGCGTGTCCAAGGGGTTCATGTCACCGGAGATGATGGTCATCACCGACATGGACGGCCGCCTGCTGTCGGGGGAACCCGGCCGCAAGGCGTCGTCGGAAATCCTGATGCACCTGGTGGCGTACCGCCACCGGCCCGACGTGCACGCCGTGGTGCACGCCCACCCGCCCCTGTCCACCGGCTTTGCCGTCGCGGGCATTCCCCTCGACCGCGCCGTGCTGGCGGAGGTGGTGACCACGCTGGGCAGCATTCCGATTGCGGAATACGGCACGCCGTCCACGCCCGAACTGCCGGCCGCGGTTGAACCCTACGTCAAGACGCACGACGCGCTGCTGCTGGCGAACCACGGCGCGCTGGCGCTGGGCCGGGACCTGTTCGCGGCCTATTACAAGATGGAGACCATCGAGCACTTCGCGCGGATCAGTCTCGTGGCGCGCCTGCTCGGCCGGGAGCACCTGCTGTCGCGCGAAGAAGTGGGGCGCCTCCAGGAGCTGCGGGGGACCTACGGCATCGCCTCCCCGGCGCCGGTCTGCGTGGACGACCCGCCGGCCGGCGTCGATCCCTCGTGCCAGGTCGTCGTGGCCCCGTCGTCGCCCGGCGAGCGGCTGGTGCTGGACACGGCGTTCCTGGCCGACGTGGCGGACGGGCAGGTCCCGGTAGGTAATGGCGGTGAGATTCAGTTAACATACGGCCAGCTGACGACGTTGATCGAGGACGCCGTCCGGCACCTCACGGCCCGCACGACGGCGTGAGTCGGACCTGAGCAGGACGGGAGGGGTTCATGGGCGAAGCACTCGGAATGGTTGAGACGAAGGGGTTGGTCGCGATGATCGAAGCGGCCGACGCGATGGTCAAGGCCGCCAAGGTCACGTTGGTCGGGTGGGAAAAGATTGGCGCCGGGTACGTGACGGCGATCGTGCGGGGCGATGTGGCGGCCGTCAAGGCAGCCACGGATGCGGGTGCCGCGGCGGCGCGCCGCGTCGGCGAGCTGGTGTCGGTGCACGTCATTCCGCGTCCGCACGCGAACCTCGAGGACGTGCTGCCCATCGGCAAAGCGGCGAAGTAGGCGGGCGGGATGATCCTCGCCAAGGTCGTCGGCACGGTCGTCGCGACCCGCAAAGACGAGCGGCTCGTGGCCAGCAAACTGCTGGTGGCGCGGCCGCTCGACCCGTCTGGGGCGCCTGACGGCAACTACCTGGTGGCCGTCGACACCGTGGACGCCGGCGTCGGGGAGACCGTCCTCATCGTCTCCGGCAGTTCCGCGCGCCTGGTGCAGGGATACAAGGATCTGCCGATCGACGCCGCCATCGTCGGCATCGTCGACCACGTGGACGTGCCGTAGCCGTGCAGCTGGCCCGCGTCATCGGCAACGTGGTGTCGACCGTGAAGGACGCCAACCTCGACGGGCACAAACTGCTCATGTTGCAGCCGATTGCGCCGGACCGGAAGGCGGTGGGCCGCACGGTGGTGGCGCTGGATGCGGTGGGCGCCGGCGTCGGCGAGCACGTGTTCTTTGTCCGTGGCCGCGAGGCCACATTTCCATTCTTCCCTGGTGAACCACCCGCCGACGCGTGCGTCGTGGGCATCGTTGATCACTGGGACCTCGAGTAGGGGCGTCGATGCAGATCGGACGCGTGATTGGAACGGTCGTTTCGACCCTGAAACACCACAAGATGGACGGGGCCAAGCTGTTGCTGGTGCAGCCCATGACGCTGGAGGGATCGCCGAAGGGCGTGGCCGTGCTGGCGATCGATTCGGTGGGCGCGGGCGTGGGCGAAACCGTGCTGCTCGTCGTGGAAGGCAAGGCCGCCGGTGACGCGCTGCGCCGCAAGGGCGCGCCCGTGGACGCGGCGATCATCGGCATCGTGGATGCCGTGACGGTGACCGCATGAACGAACAGGAACTGCGCGCGATCGTCC